>NZ_JBFTZN010000127.1:0-15426 GCF_056406775.1 Allobosea sp. P1_A7 | reverse complement strand
CGCTGAGGCTTCTGGGAACATCGGGATCGAGAAACGGATGAAGCCGTAGCCGCCCATCTTCAGCAGGATCGCCGCCAGGATGACGGAGCCCGCGGTCGGTGCTTCCACGTGGGCGTCAGGCAGCCAAGTATGGACCGGCCACATCGGCATCTTCACGGCGAAGGATGCGAAGAAGGCGAGCCAGAGCCAGGGCTGCATCGAGACCGGGAACTTATGCGCAAGCAGCGTCGGGATGTCGGTGGTACCGGCATTCCAGTACATCGCCATCAGCGCGAGCAGCATCAGCACCGAGCCGAGCAGCGTGTAGAGGAAGAACTTGTAGGACGCGTAGACGCGGCGCTTGCCGCCCCAGATGCCGATGATCAGGAACATCGGGATCAGGCCGGCTTCGAAGAAGACGTAGAACAGCACGAGGTCGAGCGCGACGAAGACACCGATCATCAGCGTCTCGAGGATCAGGAACGCGACCATGTATTCGCGAACCCGCTTCTCGACCGACGTCCAGGACGCGAGGATGCAGAACGGCATCAGGAAGGCGGTCAGCACCACGAACGGGAATGAGAAACCGTCGACGCCGAGCTTGAACCTGATCGCATCCGAGACCCAGCCATGGGTCTCCACCAGCTGGAAGGCCGGATTGGCCGAGTCGAACCGGCCCCAGGCGACGCAAGCCAGGAAGAAGGTCGCGATCGTCGTCGCCAACGCGACATAGCGAGCGTTGGAGCTGACCGAAGCCTCGTCGCCGCGCTGCGCCAGGATGAAGGCGRCGCCAACCAGCGGCAGGAGGAGTAGACCGGTGAGGATACCGAAACCGAACATCATCTCACCCGCGAGTCAGCAAATACCAGGTCACCAGGCCCGCGACGCCGATCAGCATGGCGAAGGCATAGTGATAGACAAAACCGGTCTGCAGCCGGACGACGCGGTTCGTGACATCGACCACCCGAGCCGAGACGCCATCGGGGCCGAAACCGTCGATGATGAAGCCGTCGCCCTTCTTCCAGAGGAAGCGGCCGAGCCATTTCGCCGGGCGAACGAACAGGAAGTCGTAGATCTCGTCGAAATACCACTTGTTGAGCAGGAAGCGGTACAGGACAGGGTTCGCCTTCGCGAGCTTGCCTGGCACGTCCGGGCGCAGCACGTAGCAGTAGAGCGCGCCGACGAAGCCGAGCACCATCGCTATAAAGGGCGAGGCCACGACCCAGCCGGGAACCTCGTGCATCGCATGCAGGATGTGGTTGTCCTTGCCGGTGAACAGCGAGGCCTTCCAGAAATGCTCGTAGTCGTGGCCGATGAAGGCTTCCTTGAAGACGAAGCCCGCGGCAACGGCACCGAGCGCGAGCACCGCAAGCGGCACGAGCATGCTGAGCGGGCTCTCATGCGGCTGGTGCGCGTGATCGCCGTGACCGTCATGGCCATGTCCGAYATGGGCATGGTCATCGTGACCATGCGCGTGCGCGGCATGAGCGTGATCGTCATGACCATGCGCGTCATGGCCGTGGTCGGCCCAGCGTGGACGCCCCTCGAAGGTCATGAAATACAGGCGCCAGGAGTAGAACGAGGTGAAGCAGGCAGCCACGACCAGCAGCACGAAGGCGTAGTCGGTGGCGAAGCCATGCTTGGCCGCAAAGGCGCTCTCGATGATCGCGTCCTTCGAGAAGAAGCCCGCGAAGCCGAACATGGTGCCGGGAATGCCGAAACCGGTCAGCGCCAGCGTGCCGATCGTCATCGCGGCCGCGGTGAAGGGAATGTATTTCCGCAGCCCACCCATGCGGCGCATGTCCTGCTCATGGTGCATCGCGTGGATGACCGAGCCGGCCCCGAGGAACAGCAGCGCCTTGAAGAAGGCGTGGGTGAAGAGGTGGAAGATACCGGCGGAATACGCTCCGACGCCCAGCGCGACAAACATGTAGCCGAGCTGCGAGCAGGTCGAATAGGCGATCACGCGCTTGATGTCGTTCTGCACCAGACCGACGGTCGCCGCGAAAAAGGCGGTGGTTGCGCCGATGACGACGACGACGGTCATTGCGACCGGCGCATATTCGAAGATCGGCGACAGGCGCGCCACCATGAAGACGCCGGCGGTGACCATGGTCGCGGCATGAATCAGTGCCGAGACCGGAGTCGGGCCTTCCATGGCGTCAGGCAGCCAGGTGTGGAGCAGGAACTGCGCCGACTTGCCCATCGCGCCCATGAACAGCAGCAGGCAGGTCAGGGTCAGCGCGTTCCACTCATAGCCGAGGAACCGGAAGGTCTGGCCGGTCAGTTCGCCCGCCTTCGGGAAGATGCTGTCGAAGGTGACCGAGCCGAACAGCACGAAGACCAGGGCGAGGCCGAGGAGGAAACCGAAATCGCCGACGCGGTTGACGACGAAAGCCTTGATCGCAGCCGCGTTCGCMGAGGGCTTCTGGTACCAGAAGCCGATCAGCAGATAGGAGGCGAGACCGACGCCTTCCCAACCGAAGAACATCTGGACCAGGTTGTCCGCMGTCACCAGCATCAGCATGGCGAAGGTGAAGAGCGAGAGATAGGCGAAGAAGCGCGGCCGGTGCGGATCCTCGTGCATGTAGCCGATCGAGTAGAGGTGCACGAGCGAGGAGACGGTGTTGACGACGACCAGCATGACCGCTGTCAGCGTGTCGACGCGGAAAGCCCAGTCGACGCGCAGATCGGCGGATGCGAGCCAGGTCGCCACCTGGATGCGCGTGGTGCCCGCGCCGAAGCCGACATTGAAGAAGGCGATCCAGGACAGGACGGCCGAGACCATCAGCAGCGAGGTGGTGACGATCTCCGAGGCGCGTGATCCGATCAGCCGGCCGAAGAGGCCGGCGATCAGGAAGCCGAGGAGCGGGAGGAAGACGATCGCGTGATACATGGCAGCTAGCAGGGCGCGCAGGCGCGCTCAGCCTTTCATCATGTTGATGTCTTCCACCGCGATCGTGCCGCGATTTCGGAAGTAGACGACAAGAATGGCGAGGCCGATCGCGGCTTCCGCCGCCGCGACAGTCAACACCAGGAGCGCAAAGACCTGGCCGACGAGATCGTTCATGAACGACGAGAAGGCCACGAAGTTGATGTTGACCGCGAGCAGGATGAGCTCGATCGACATCAGGATGACGATGACGTTCTTGCGGTTGATGAAGATACCGAGCACGCCAAGCGTGAACAGGATCGCGCCGACCGCGAGATAATGTCCCAGGCCGATCATCAGACGGTCTCCTCAGGCAGGCCGGCGCGCGAGGGCACCTTGCGCACTTCCATCGCGGTTTCCTTGGTGCGGGCGTTCTGGGCGACGACATTCTGGCGCTTGACGCCGGGACGGTCGCGCAGCGTCAGGACGATCGCGCCGATCATGGCGACGAGCAGCACCAGACCGGCCGCCTGGAAGTAATAGACATACTGGGTGTAAAGCACCTGGCCGAGCGCCTCGGTGTTGCTGATATTGGCCGGGATCGCGGCGACGGGCGTGCTGACGATCTTCGGATCGATCACCCAGGCGCCAACCACCAGCAGCAGTTCGACCAGGAAGATCAGCCCGACCAGCGCCCCGACCGGCAGGTAGTTCAGGAAGCCCTGGCGGAACTCGGCGAAGTCGACGTCGAGCATCATCACCACGAAGAGGAAGAGCACCGCGACCGCGCCGACATAGACGACGACCAGCAGCATCGCGAGGAACTCGGCCCCGAGCAGCAGGAACAGGCCAGCCGCATTGACGAAGGCCAGGATCAGGAACAGCACCGAATGAACGGGGTTGCGCGACGACACCACCATGAACGCCGAAGCGACGGTGATGCCAGAGAACAGATAGAAGAATGCCGCTGCGGCGTTCATCTCGGTCAGCCCTTCCGCCCTTGCGGGCGGCCCTCGTTTCAAGCGTGCCCGAGCGAGTCAGGCACAGTTTTGAGCGTCTATAGAGAGGCCCGCCGGACGCGACAACCGCGCGACGCTCCCCATCCCTCGTCATCCCTGCCCGCTGCCCCGGATGCCCGGAGCCGCGGAGGTCTTCACCGCCTCAGCGATACGGCGCATCCATCGCGATGTTGCGCGCGATCTCGCGCTCCCAGCGATCACCGTTCGCCAGCAGTTTTGCCTTGTCGTAGAACAGTTCTTCGCGGGTTTCGGTCGCGAATTCGAAGTTCGGCCCCTCGACGATGGCGTCCACCGGGCAGGCTTCCTGACAGAAGCCGCAATAGATGCACTTCGTCATGTCGATGTCGTAGCGCGTGGTGCGACGCGTGCCGTCATTGCGTCGCGGACCGGCCTCGATCGTGATGGCCTGGGCCGGGCAGATCGCCTCGCAGAGCTTGCAGGCAATGCAGCGCTCCTCGCCATTGGGATAACGGCGCAACGCATGCTCGCCGCGGAAGCGCGGCGAAAGCACGCCCTTCTCGAAGGGATAGTTGAGCGTCGCCTTCGGCTTGAAGAAATAGCGCATCGACAGGAAGAACGCCGAAACGAACTCCTTGAGAAGCAGCCCTTTGGCGGCTTGCGCGAGTGACATCGCTCTCATCCTCTTCACAAACTCAACCGAACAGCAGACGGCCGAGCAGGTAACCCAGAATGGGGAAGAACCCCATGGTGCCGATCAGAAAGACGATCCTGAACAGCCTGATGCGCCGTTCGTAATCGTCCTTCTCCTCGCGTGTCGTCGAGGTGTCCGTCCGGCGCAGCGCGCGCTCGACGAGATCTCCGACGACCTTGTAGTCCACCCACCCCAGGACCAGACCGACGGCAGCGCCGATCAGCCCCGCAGCGGATAATTCCATCAGCGCACCGGCCCCCAGCCAGTGATCTGCAGCACTGCCGCCACGACCACCACCGAGACCAGGGAGATCGGCAGGAACACCTTCCAACCGAGGCGCATCAGCTGGTCATAGCGGTAGCGCGGCACGAAGGCCTTCACCATGGCGAACATGAAGAACACCAGGCAGATTTTGAGCGCGAACCAGAACACGCCGGGCAGCCAGGTGAAGGGCGCGATCGGGAACGGCGGCAGCCACCCCCCGAGGAACAGGATCGTGGTCAGCGAGCACATGGTCATGATCGCCACGTATTCGCCGAGCATGAACAGCAGATACGGCGTCGAGGAGTACTCGACCATGAAGCCGGCGACGAGCTCGGACTCCGCTTCCGGCAGATCGAAGGGCGGCCGGTTCGTCTCGGCCAGGGCCGAGATGAAGAAGACCACGAACATCGGGAACAGCGGCAGGAAGAACCAGCGCAGCATGCCCCAGCTCGTGTTCTGCGCCTCCACGATGGCTGACAGGTTCAGCGAGCCGACGCAGAGCAGGACGGTGATGATGACGAAGCCGATCGAGACTTCGTAGGAGACCATCTGGGCCGCTGAGCGCAGGGCGCCGAGGAACGGGTATTTCGAGTTCGAGGCCCAGCCGCCCATGATCACGCCATAGACGCCGAGCGACGAGATCGCGAAGATGTAGAGGATGCCGACATTGATGTCGGCGATCGCCCAGCCATCCGCGACCGGGATGACCGCCCAGGCCGCGAGCGAGAGCACGCAGGAGACCAGCGGGGCGAGCAGGAAGACGCCCTTGTTGGAGCTCGACGGGACGATCGGCTCCTTGAAGACGAATTTCAGCAGGTCGGCGAAACTCTGGAACAGGCCGAACGGCCCGACCACGTTCGGGCCGCGCCGAAGCTGCACCGCCGCCCAGATCTTGCGGTCCGCCAGCAGGATGAAGGCGATGAAGACGAGCAGGCAAACCAGCAGCAGCAGGCTCTTGCCGAGAATGATCGCGAGATCGAGGACGATATCCCAGTTCATCTGGCCTTACTCCGCCGCCTGCCGCATCCGGCCGGAGGCCAGCGCCGAGCATTCCGCCATCACGGCCGAGGCACGCGCGATAGGGTTGGTCTGGTAGAAATCAGCGACCGGCGAGGCGAAGCCAGCCTTGTCGGTCTTGCCGCCAAGTCCCGCAAGGGCGCCAAGCGAAGAGGCGTCAGCCGCCGGAAGCGTATCGAGCCCGGCGAAATGGGGATGGGCAGCGTAGAGTGCCTGGCGCAGCGCCGCGAGCGAGTCGAAGGGCAAGGTCTTGCCGAGCACACCGGAGAGCGCCCGCAGGATCGCCCAATCCTCGCGGGCATCGCCCGGCGGGAAAGTGGCACGATCGGTCATCTGCACCCTGCCCTCGGTGTTGGCATAGGTGCCGGACTTCTCGGTATAGGTGGCGCCCGGGAGGATGACATCAGCGCGATGCGCGCCACGGTCGCCATGGGTACCCTGATAGATCACGAAAGCCCCGGCCGGGACTTCGACCTCGTCGGCGCCGAGCAGGAACAGCACATCGAGTGCGCCGGGCGAAACCATGCCGGCGACATCGAGTGCACCCTCGCCCGGCACGAAGCCGAGATCGAGCGCACCGACGCGGGCGGCTGCGGTGTGCAGCACGCCGAAGCCGTTCCAGCCGTCCTTGACCGCGCCCAGCACCTGTGCCGCCTTGGCGGCGAGCGAGAGGATCGCGTCGCCGTCCGCGCGGGCGAGAGCGCCCTGCCCGACCAGAACCATCGGCTTGTCGCCGGCAGCCGGAGCGCGCTTGACGAGATCGGCGAGGGTCTCGGGACCAGCGCCGAGATAGTCATGGGCGTAGGTCAGATCGGCCTGTTCGCCGATCAGCGAGACCTTGAAGTCACCGCGCAGCCAGCGCTTGCGGATGCGGGCGTTGAGGATCGGCGCTTCCCTGCGCGGATTGGCGCCGATGATCAGCAGCGAGGTTGCATCCTCGATCCCGGCGATGCCGGCATTGAGGAGGTAGCTGGCGCGACCATGCTTGGGATGCAGCTTCGTCCCATCCTGGCGGCTGTCGATATTGCCGACGCCAAGCGCGACCATCAGGCTCTTCAGCGCGAAAACCTCCTCGACCGCGGCAAGGTCGCCGACGATCGCGCCAACGCGCTCAGGCCCGGTCGCGTTCAGCCGGTCCGCGATCAGCGCAAAGGCCTCGTTCCAGCTTGCAGGCTTCAGCGCGCCGTTCTGCCGGATATAGGGCCGGTCGAGACGCTGCGTGCGCAGGCCGTCGACGACATGGCGGGTCTTGTCGGAAATCCACTCCTCGTTCACCGCCTCGTTGACGCGCGGCAGGATGCGCATCACCTCGCGGCCGCGGGAATCGACCCGGATGGCCGAGCCGACCGCATCCATCACGTCGACGGATTCGGTCTTGGTCAGCTCCCAGGGTCGGGCCTTGTTCTGGTAGGGCCGCGAGGTCAGCGCGCCGACCGGGCAAAGATCGACGATGTTGCCCTGGAGTTCCGAACCCATCGCCTGTTCGAGATAGGTCGTGATCTCCATGTCCTCGCCGCGGCCAATGGCGCCGAGATCGGTGCCGCCGGCGACTTCGGTGGTAAAGCGGACACAGCGCGTGCAGTGGATGCAGCGCGTCATCGTCGTCTTCACCAACGGGCCGATATACTTGTCCTCGACCGCACGCTTGTTCTCGGCATAGCGGGAATTGTCCACGCCATAGGCCATCGCCTGGTCCTGCAGGTCGCATTCGCCGCCCTGGTCGCAGATCGGGCAGTCGAGCGGGTGGTTGATGAGCAGGAACTCCATCACCCCTTCGCGCGCCTTCTTGACCATCGGCGACTTGGTCGAGACGACCGGCGGCTCGCCATTCGGGCCGGGGCGCAGGTCGCGCACGCCGATGGCGCAGGAGGCCTGGGGCTTCGGCGGCCCGCCCTTCACCTCGACGAGGCACATGCGGCAATTGCCGGCGATCGAGAGGCGCTCATGGAAGCAGAAGCGCGGCACCTCGGCGCCGGCAGCCTCGCAGGCCTGGAGCACGGTGTAATCGGCCGGGACGTCGACCTCGATGCCGTCGATGACGAGTTTGGTCATGGTCTTACTCCGCCGCCATCAGCCGCGCCGGCTCGGAATGCGGATTGGCGGCATAATCGTCGATGCGCTTTTCGATCTCGTGACGGAAATGCGCGATCAGCCCCTGGAWCGGCCAGGCCGCGGCATCGCCGAGCGCGCAGATCGTGTGGCCTTCGACCTGCTTGGTGACGTCCAGCAGCATGTCGATCTCGCGTTTCTGCGCCCTGCCCTCGGCCATGCGGTTGAGCACGCGCCACATCCAGCCCGTGCCCTCGCGGCACGGCGTGCACTGGCCGCAGCTCTCATGCTTGTAGAAATAGCTGATGCGGGCAATGGCGCGGACGATATCGGTCGACTTGTCCATGACGATCACCGCGGCGGTGCCAAGGCCCGAGCGCAGCTTCGAGAGCGAATCGAAATCCATCGGCGTGTCGATGATCTGCTCGGCGGGCACCATGCGCACGGAAGAGCCGCCGGGGATGACAGCGAGCAGATTGTCCCAGCCGCCGCGGATGCCGCCGCAATGGCGGTCGATCAGCTCGCGGAACGGGATGCCCATCACCTCTTCGACGTTGCAGGGCTTGTTCACATGGCCCGAGACGCAGAACAGCTTGGTGCCGACATTGTTTGGATTGCCGAGCGAGGAGAACCAGCTCGCGCCGCGGCGCAGGATGGTCGGCGCCACCGCAATCGACTCGACGTTGTTGACGGTGGTCGGGCAGCCATAGAGGCCGACATTGGCCGGGAATGGCGGCTTCAGCCGCGGCATGCCCTTCTTGCCTTCGAGACTCTCCAGCAGCGCCGTCTCTTCGCCGCAGATATAGGCGCCGGCGCCGTGATGCACATAGAGATCAAATGGATAGCCGTGCTTGTTGTTCTTGCCGATGAGGTTTGCCGCATAGGCCTCGTCGACGGCGCGCTGCAACGCCTCGCGCTCACGGACATACTCACCGCGAATATAGATGTAGGCCGCATGCGCGCCCATCGCGAAGGAAGCGATCAGGCAGCCTTCGACCAGCGTATGCGGGTCGTTGCGCATGATCTCGCGGTCCTTGCAGGTGCCGGGCTCCGATTCGTCGGCATTGACGACGAGGTAATGCGGACGCCCGTCGTTCTGCTTCGGCATGAACGACCACTTGAGTCCGGTCGGGAAGCCGGCGCCGCCGCGCCCGCGCAGGCCCGAGCGCTTCATCTCGTCGATGATCCAGTCGCGCCCCTGCTCGAGCAGGAACTTGGTGCCGTCCCAGGCGCCACGCGCCATGGCGCCCTTCAGCGACAGGTCGTGCCGGCCGTAGAGGTTCGTAAAGATGCGGTCGCGATCTGCGAGCATGTCTCGCCTCACTCTTTCGGCTTGTCGCTGGGCTTGGCAGCGCGCGTACGGCGCGCCGGCGCATCGGCCGGCTTCGCAGATTCAGCAACGGCGTCCTTGTCGACCTTGCCGCCGGCTGCCGGTGTGTCCTGCGCGGAGCCCGCAGGCTGGGCCGGGGAAGAAGGCTTCGGACGGGCGGGAGCCGCCGTCTCGGTAGCAAGCTTGGTCGCAACCGCTGCCGGCGTCGCCTCAGCCGCCTTGGCCGCTGCCTCCGCCGCAGCCGTGGCAGCTGCAGCCTCGGCCGCTGCCTTGCGCTGTTCGGTGACGCGAGCCTGCCAGTTGCCGGCCCCGATCACGGAGCCGTCATAAAGGCCCGGATCCTTCAGCGTTTCGCCACCGCCGACCGGTTCCGAGCAGGAGCGGTCGATCTGCGGGCCGGGCTTCGTCGGCCGATCATGTCGCAGATCGTCGAGGAGCGCGCGGAAATTCTCGGGCGTCAGGTCTTCGTAATAGTCGAAATTGACCTGCGCCATCGGGGCGTTGCAGCAGGCGCCGAGGCATTCGACCTCGAGCCAGGACAGCTTGCCATCGGCAGATACGGTCGATTGCGGGCCGATGACGTCCTCGCAGACCTTCTTCAGCGCCTCGGCTCCGCGCAGCGCGCAAGGGGTCGTGCCGCAGAGCTGGATGAAATGGGCTCCGACCGGCTGCAGATTGAACATGGTGTAGAAGGTCGCGATCTCCAGCACGCGCATCGGTGCCATCGCGAGCTTCTTCGCCACGGCCTCGATCGCGGCGCGCGGAACCCAGCCGTGATGCTGTTCCTGGGCCTTCCACAACAGCGGAATCACGGCGGAAGCCTGCCGGCCTTCCGGATATTTGGCGATCTGCTGATCAGCCCAGTTCTCGTTCGCCGCAGTGAAGGCGAAGGACGCGGGTTGAACGTGATCGGGCGCGAGACGACGGACGGACATTAGCGGTCCACCTCACCAAAAACGATGTCGAGAGAGCCGAGGATTGCGGAGACGTCCGCCAGCATGTGCTTGCGGCACATGAAATCCATGGCCTGGAGATGGGCGAAGCCCGGAGCCTTGATCTTGCAGCGATAGGGCTTGTTGGTTCCGTCGGAGACGAGATAGACGCCGAACTCGCCCTTTGGCGCTTCGACGGCGGCATAGACCTCGCCTTCGGGGACCTTGTAGCCCTCGGTGTAGAGCTTGAAATGATGGATGAGCGCTTCCATCGAGCGCTTCATCTCGCCGCGCTTCGGCGGCACCATCTTGCCGTCCAGCGAGGAGACCGGGCCGCCACCATCGGCAGCCAGCAGCTTCTCGCAGCACTGCTTCATGATGCGCACGGATTGGCGCATCTCTTCCATGCGGATGCAGTAGCGGTCGTAGCAGTCGCCGTTCTTGCCGATGGGGATGTCGAATTCCATCTCCTCATAGCATTCGTAAGGCTGGCTCTTGCGCAGGTCCCAGGCGGCGCCGGAGCCGCGCACCATCACGCCCGAGAAGCCCCATTTCCAGCAGGTGTCGAGATCGACGACGCCGATATCGACATTGCGCTGCTTGAAGATGCGATTGTCGGTGAGCAGTCCTTCGAGGTCGTCGCAGACCTTGAGGAAGGGGTCGCACCATTCGGCGATATCGTGGATCAGCGAGGGCGGCAGGTCCTGGTGAACGCCGCCCGGCCGGACATAGGCCGCATGCATGCGCGCGCCACAGGCCCGCTCATAGAAGATCATCAGCTTCTCGCGTTCCTCGAAGCCCCAGAGCGGCGGCGTCAGCGCACCGACGTCCATCGCCTGCGTGGTGACGTTGAGGATATGCGAGAGGATGCGGCCGATCTCGGAATAGAGCACGCGGATGAGCTGGCCGCGCCGCGGCACGGTCACCCCCATCAGCTTCTCGACCGCGAGCGAATAGGCATGCTCCTGGTTCATCGGCGCGACATAGTCGAGCCGGTCGAAATAGGGCAGCGCCTGCAGATAGGTCTTGGCTTCGATCAGCTTCTCGGTGCCGCGATGCAGCAAGCCGATATGCGGATCGACGCGCTCGACGATCTCACCGTCGAGCTCCAACACGAGGCGCAGCACGCCGTGTGCCGCCGGGTGCTGCGGCCCGAAATTGATCGAGAAATTGCGGATGTTGTGCTCGGTCATTCTCAGCCCGCCTGTTTCGCGGCGAATTCGGCGACGACCTGCGYGCCGGTCTTGCGCGGCCGCTCTCCTGCAAAGGCATAGAGCGCTGGCTTCTCGTCGATGAAGATTTCTTCGGTGAAGGCAAAGGGCGAAAGGTCGTCGAAGCTCTGCAAGGAGACGGCGACATGCCCCTCTCCGCCGCGCAGCCGCCAGAACAGGCTGGAGCCGCAGGTCCTGCAGAACACGCGCTCGCCCCAGTCGGACGACGGATACACGCTGAGCGACGCGTCATCGTCTACCGTGACCCCGGTGCATGGCACGGCCATGAAGGTGCCGCCGCTCCATTTCCGGCACATGCCGCAATGGCAGACATCCATTTCCAGCTTCTCCGGCACGGCCGCAAAGCGGACCGCACCGCAGAGACAGCCTCCGGACAGGGATTTGTCGGCAGCAGCCATCGCGTTCAGGCTCCCTTCGCCTTCTCGTCACCTGGCAGCACGTAATCCGTGCCTTCCCAGGGACTCAAAAAGTCGAAATTCCTGAATTCCTGGCTGAGCTTCACGGGTTCGTAGACGACCCGCTTCTGCTCGTCGTCATAGCGAACCTCGACGAAGCCGGTCAGCGGGAAGTCCTTGCGCAGCGGATAGCCCTCGAACCCGTAATCGGTGAGGATTCGACGCAGATCCGGGTGCCCCGAGAACAGGATTCCATAGAAGTCATAGGCCTCGCGCTCGTACCAGTTCGCGGCCGGGAAGACATCGATGATCGACGGAACCGGGATCGCCTCGTCGGTCTGCACCTTGACGCGGATACGCCGGTTATGGCGCGGCGACAGCAGATGATAGACGACGTCGAAGCGCTTCTCGCGTGCGGGATAATCGGCGCCGGCGATATCGGTGAAGTTCACGAAGCGAAAGCGCGGATCGTCGCGAAGCGTCGCCATGACCTGGACGATCGACGCAGCCTCGGCCTCGACCGTCAGCTCATCGAAGGCGACGACAGCGTTCACGACCGCGCCGGGCAGCGCAGCCTTGATCTCTTCACCGAGTGTCACGAGCTCTTCGCTCATCTCAACCTCAACCTTTTCGCCGCTCGCATCGTCACGACCGGAGCAATCCCCGCCAGGGTGCGGGGGCGTTAGCGTTCGATCGTGCCGGTACGCCGAATCTTCTTCTGCAGTAGCAGCACGCCATAGAGCAGCGCTTCCGCAGTCGGGGGGCAGCCGGGCACATAGATGTCGATCGGCACGATGCGGTCGCAGCCGCGCACCACCGAGTAGCTATAGTGGTAATAGCCGCCGCCATTGGCGCAGGAGCCCATCGAGATGACGTAGCGCGGCTCGGGCATCTGGTCATAGACCTTGCGCAGCGCCGGAGCCATCTTGTTGGTCAGCGTTCCGGCAACGATCATCACGTCGGACTGGCGCGGGGACGCGCGTGGCGCGAAGCCGAAGCGCTCGACGTCATAGCGCGGCATCGACAGCTGCATCATCTCGACGGCGCAACAGGCGAGGCCGAAGGTCATCCACATCAGCGATCCGGTACGCGACCAGTTGATCAGGTCGTCGGTCGCCGTGACGAGGAAACCCTTGTCCGCGAGTTCGTTGTTGATCTCGACGAAGAAGGGATCGCGCGCACCCACCGGCTTCCCGTCCGGGCCGAGCAGCCCCCGGGGCGCGGGCGCGACGAGCGGATCGCCGCGGTCGATCGCTGTGATTGCCATGAAACTACCCTTGTGAACCCGTTACCGTCAGATCAACACCGAGGCGGCGCCTCGCGAGCCGGCGGTTAGTCCCACTCCAACGCGCCCTTGCGCCATTCGTAGACGAATCCGACGGTCAGGACGCCCAAAAAGATCATCATTGACCAAAAACCATACCAGCCGAGATCGCCGAACGCGACCGCCCAGGGAAACAGGAAGGCGACCTCGAGATCGAAGATGATGAACAGGATCGAGACCAGATAGAAGCGGACATCGAACTTCATGCGCGCGTCATCGAACGCGTTGAAACCGCACTCATAGGCGGAGAGCTTTTCAGCGTCCGGTTTTGAATACGCGACGGCGAACGGTGCGATCAGCAGCGCAAGACCGATGACCATGGAAACGCCGATGAAGATGGCCAGCGGCAGGTAGTCGCTCAGCAAGGACGGTACAGGTAATGCTTGCATGGACAACCTCGCTTCGCGGGCCCAGACCCGCGGCACACGCATCGGCAGTCGATTAGCCCCTACTCTAGAATCACGCAAGGGTTCGCCGCGTCGCACAACCGCGCCACGGCAATGAACCAGACGCATTGCACGCAATTTTTACCGCAAAACCGATAGCTCGCACCAAGTAGCAGGCGCACGCCGCGACAAGATGGTTACGAATCGGCTTTATTGCGGGAATCAGCCGCCCCAGGAGCGAGACGCATGGTCCGACCACTCCACCGTATCGCGGCGCTCGCGACTCTGGCCGGGAGCTTGCTCGCCCCCGCCGGCGCAACACATGCCGAGAGTATCGATCTCGCCCGCGCGACCTGCGCCGAGTTCAGCGCCATGATCAGCAACGACCAGAGTCAGCTCGTGCTGTGGCTCGCCGGCTATTATGCCGGCGGTGCGCAGCGTCCGTTGCTCGACGTCGAGAAGGTCACCGCGGCGCCTGCCGAACTTCTCTCGCTCTGCGCAAAGACGCCGCAGCTTCCGCTCCTCGGCGCCGAGACACGCGCCGTCTTCCTGCCAGCGCCCACCCCCTGAGATGCCTTTGCCTAAGCCCTTGCCTACAGGAAATATCGGATCGCCTCTGCCGCTCAGGTTCCCGTTGCCGCTGCTCGCGATCGTCTTCGCCTTGTCGGCATCTCACGCCGGCGCAGAGGACGGCCAGATGATGCTGGCGCCGCTCCCGCCCGGACGGCCCTTCGATCTGGACCTGCCGGCAAAGGCGGCGATGCCTGCCATCGTGGTCCCTCCCCCGGCCGCCCCGGTTCTTACTCCCGTGCCAGTCGCCGAGCAGGCCGATTCTCCGCCGGCCCCGAATTCGCCTGCCGTCACGGAGCCCGATGAAGATGAAGGCCCGGAATGGCCGAAGCTGACACCCGGCCAGAAGGCCGGAGCGGAGCCGGCCTTCGATCCGGACGAAAAACCGGACCGGCCGGGCATCTCGACTGACCCCGGCACCTCGACCGCCTGCCTGCCGCAATTGCTCAAATCGATTCTCGGCAAGATTGCCGACAAGTACGGAGCCGTGAAGGTGACCTCGACCTGGCGGCCGCCCTGGCGCGCCCGGCGCGGCTCCTATCATAAGCGCTGTGAGGCCATGGATTTCCGCGTACCCGGCGTGCGGCCGCGCGTCGTGCTCGACTATGCCCGCTCGCTGCCGGAGGTCGGCGGCCACAAGGTCTATTGGAACGGACTTATCCACATCGACACCGGACCACGCCGGCCCTGGTGAGACTGGTGAGGCCTTATCCTGGCTTCCCCCGCTCTCAAGGCTTGAAGGCGCGGCGATGAAGCCTTAAACCGCAACTCGGAGGGGCGGTTAGCTCAGTTGGTAGAGCATCTCGTTTACACCGAGAGGGTCGGCGGTTCGAGCCCGTCACCGCCCACCAGCGCCCAGCACCATGAATTCAGGCCAGTTCCCGCCCTGCTTCCGGCAGAGCGCGCGGCCGGTGTGCTCATCTAGCCCCATTCCGTCCGCGATTGCCGCCCCCAGGAATTCGTTCAGGCTGTCGCGGCAACGGGTGTCGATCCTGCCCATAGCCCTGTTCTGCACGCTCGATCGGCTGGGTGGTTGATTGCACCGTACATGCGACGGCCCTTTGACCCTTTTGCAAGGCACCGGCCGTGAAGTGTCGTCATCCTGTGCGCGCGGATAACGCCGCAGAGGTCGCCGAGCCGTTCACAGGGACGCCGTTCTCGTGACGTGCACGATGATCCAGGGAGCCACCCACAGCAGCAGCAAGACGAGGATCAACAGCCACGCTCGCTGCCATCCGCACAATCCGACCAGTCCAGGGCCGGGGAGATGAGAGCTGCTGGCGCCTCCCCTGGACCGTGCCCCGTCGTTTCGCTCAGCTGTTCGAGCAGTTTTCCGATCGTGTCGCCCCGCACCGATCATCGCCGGGAGATCTGACGGATCGCGCCATCGAGACAGCCCAGTATG
>NZ_JBFTZN010000126.1:0-15542 GCF_056406775.1 Allobosea sp. P1_A7 | reverse complement strand
GGCGCCCGCGCCGCGCTCCCTCTTGGCGCAAGGCAACGTCATGCGAAAGCGATCATGAGCGACACCAGACCATCAGCGGGCGGCCGGCGCCTGATTTCCTCGGGCAGCGAATTCGAACAGACCTATAGCTACAGCCGGGCCGTGGTCGTCGGATCCCATGTCATGCTGTCGGGCACCACGGGCTACGACTATGCCTCGAGCACGCTGGCCAAGGGCGCCCGCGAACAGACCCTGCAGCTCTTCCGCAATGCCTCGGCCGCCTTCTCCCAGGCCGGCGCGACACTTTCCGATGTCGTGCGGGTGCGGATGTATCTGTCGCAGGCCGCTCACTACGAAGAGATCATGGCCGTCTTCGCCGAGACTTTCCGGGGCGTGAACCCGGCCTGCACGACGGTCGAGGCCGGGCTGTTCGATCCGGAGATCCTCGTCGAGATGGACATGGATGCCATGCTCGATGTCCGCGCTTAGCCTGTTCCCGCACGCCCCGGACGATGTCGTCGCGCAGCTCGGCGGCGAGCGGGTCGCGCTGCCGCGCCAGGCCGATGTCGTCGTCATCGGCGGCGGCATCATGGGGGCGGCATCGGCCTATTATCTCGCCGGCGCCGGGCTCAGCACCATCCTGATCGAGCGGGACAAGGTCTCGTCCCAGCAATCGGGCCGCAACTGGGGTTTCGTGCGGACGCAGTATCGCGATCCGCTCGAATTGCCGCTGGCGATCGAGGCGCTCAGGATCTGGCCGGAGCTCGAACAGGAACTCGGCCAGCCGATCGGCTGGCGCCGAACCGGCTGCATCTTCGTGGCGGAGACCGACGCGGAGCTCCAGAGTTTCGCGCATTGGCAGGATGTCACGCGCGACATCGCCGTCGATGCCCGGATGCTGTCTCGCGCACAGCTCGCAAGCCTGATGCCGGCGCTGCGCGGCCAGGCGCCCGGCGCGCTGCACACACCCTCGGACGGGCAGGCGGAGCCCACGCTCGCGACCACCGCCTTCGCCCGGGCGGCGATGCGGCGCGGCGTCCGCGTGCTCGACGATTGCGGGGCGCTCGCCATCGAAGTCTCGGGCGGCCGGGTCAGCGGCGTCGTTACCGAGCATGGCCTGATCCGCTGCGGCACCGTGGTCTGCGCGGCCGGCCTGCAAAGCCACCGCCTGCTCGCCCCGCTCGGCCTCGTCCTGCCGCAGCAAGGCGTGCGCAGCACGGTCTCGCTCACCGCCCCGCTGCCGCCGCTCAGCGACGCCTGTTTCTGCGGCTTCGGCATCGGCTTGCGGCAGCGCGCCGACGGCTCCTGCATCATCGCGGCCGATTCAAGCTCCGATATCGATCTCTCCCTCGATTCCTTCCGGGCCTCGCGCTTCTTCCTGCCGGAGCTGCTGCGCTACCGCAGCGGCTTCGCCTTCAGGCTCGGGCGGCCGCTCCTCGACGATCTGCATGAGCGGCTCTCCGTGCCGAAGCGCGAGCGGCCGGTGGCGCGCCGGCGTCCGCGCATCCCGGCCAATGAGGCGCGGGCGGCCAAGACCGGCGAGAGCGTCAGGCAGCTTTTCGCCGGAGCGGACGGCATCGAGATCGTGAAATCCTGGGCCGGCCAGATCGACGTGATGCCGGACGCACTGCCGGTCCTGGACAGCCCCTCGGAGATCGCCGGGCTGATCGTCGCGACCGGCTTCTCCGGGCACGGCTTCGGCCTCGGCCCGGCCGTCGGGCGCCATGTCGCCAGCCTCGCCAGCGGTGACGCTCCGGCCGCGATCCTCGCGCCGCTGCGCTTCGACCGTTTCGCGCGCGGCACCTATTCGCGCCCGCACGCCCCTCTCTGAGCCTCATCCGGGATGTCGTCATGAACTTTGAGACCGCGACCCATTACCGGGCCATCGCCGACAGGCTGGCGCTGCCCGCCGGGGCCTTCATCGACGGCGCGCTCGCCGGCCCGGCCGACGGAAAGCTCCTCGAAAACGTCAACCCGGCGACGGGCGAGGTGCTGACCACGATCGCGCATTGCGGGCCTGACGATGTCGACCGGGCCGTGGCTGCTGCCCGTCGTGCCTTTCGCAATGGCTCCTGGTCGCGCGCCGCGCCCGAGCTGCGCAAGGCGGTGCTGCTGCGGCTGTCCGAACTGATCCGCAGCAACGCGACCGAACTCGCCGTGCTGGAAAGCCTCGACAGCGGCAAGCCGATCAGGGACTGCCTGAAGGAGATCGCGATCGAGGTTCCCGCCACCTTCCAATGGTATGCCGAACTGATCGACAAGAGCTTCGGCAGGGTCGCGCCCACCGGCGAGGACGCCTGTGCGCTGATCACGCGCGAGCCGATCGGCGTGGTCGGTGCCGTCCTGCCCTGGAATTTCCCGCTGCTGATGGCGGCCTGGAAACTGGCGCCGGCACTGGCCAGCGGCTGCTCCGTCGTCGTCAAGCCGGCCGAGCAGACCGCGCTGTCGCTGCTGCGGCTGGCGGAGCTGGCGACTGATGCCGGTCTTCCCGCCGGCGTGCTCAACGTCCTGCCCGGCCTCGGCGAGACCACCGGCCGGGCGATCGGCCTGCACAGTGACATCGACGCCGTCTCCTTTACCGGCTCGACGCAGGTCGGCCGGCTGTTCCTGCGCTATGCCGCAGAGAGCAACCTGAAATCGATCGGGCTCGAGATGGGCGGCAAGAGCCCCTTCATCGTGCTCGATGATGCCGAACTTTCGCCGGAGCTGATCGAGAACGCCGTGACTGCGGCCTTCTGGAATGGCGGCCAGAACTGTTCCGCCAATATGCGCCAGATCATCGACCGGAAGCGCCAGGAGGAATATCTCCATCTGGTCACGGAACGCGCCCGGGCGCTGGTCGTCGGAGATCCGCTCGATCCGGCGACGGAGCTCGGCCCGATGGTCTCGGCCGAGCATCGCCGGACGGTGCTGGGCGTTGTCGAGGCCGGGCATCGCGAGGGCGCGCGCTGCGTCCTCTCCTCCTCGCAAGCGCTGCAGGCGCAGCCCGGGAATTTCCTCGGCCCGACCGTCTTTGGCGACCTGAGCCCACAGATGACGATCGCGCGCGAGGAGATTTTCGGCCCGGTGCTCGGCGTGCTCCCGGTCGACGGTCTGGATGAGGCGCTGGCGGTCGCGAATGACAGCGATTACGGGCTGCACGCGACGCTCTACACCAGGGATCTCGACCGGGCGCTGTTCATGTCCCGGCGACTGGCCTGCGGCACCGTTGCGATCAACGGCTTCACCGAAGGCGATCTCAAGACGCCGTTCGGCGGCTATAAGCGCTCGGGCTCGCTGGCGCGCGACAAGGGCCTGGAAGCCATGGGGCAGTACCTGCAGACGAAGACGACCTGGATCAGCATCAGCGCGCCGACACGGCAGGGATGATGTGGCGGGACAGGCAGGCCGGGATCTTGGCCAGGAACGGGCAATGGATAAGGCGATGAGCATGGACAGCTCCACCCGCGCGCAGATCGAGCGCTTCTATGACGGCACCTTGCTGCCCGACGAGATGGTCGCGACGATGTCGACCGATGGCGGCTGGTTTCCCTCGCGAACCATCGCACGCGCATCGACGCCGTCCGTGCTGAAACGATCCGGCCAGGCCCTGCCACCGCTCGCCATCCAGGACCACGGCACGAGCTTCGACCTCTACGACTATCTCTCGGTCAACCGCGTCGCCGGGCTGATGGTGCTGCGCGATGGCGAGGTGGTGCAGGAGAGCTATTCACTGGGCATCGGCCCGCAGACGATGTGGAATTCGTGCTCGCTCGCCAAATCGGTGGCCGCGACGCTGGTCGGCATCGCGCTGCGCGAGGGCGCCATCGCGAGCCTCGACGACCCGGTGACGCGCTACGCCCCGCTCGGCGGCGTCTATGCGCAGGTCTCGATACGGCAGCTCTTGCGCATGGCGTCCGGCATCCGCTGGCGCGAGGCCTATACCGACCCGACCTCCGACCGCAGGCAGCTGCTGGACATCCAGATGCAGTGGCAGAAAGGCGGCATCGCCCGGCATATGTCCGGCCTCCCCGCCGAGACGGCGCCGGGGCAGTCCTGGACCTATAATACCGGTGAATCCTACCTCGTCAGCGCGGTGATGGAAGGCGCCACCGGCACGAACCTCGCCGATTACCTCTCCACCCGGCTGTGGTCGCGCATGGGCGCGGAAGCCGACGCGACCTGGTGGTCGGAGAGCCCGGACGGAATGACCGTGTCGGGCAGCGGCATGCACGCGACCATGCGCGATTACGCCCGTTTCGGGCAGTTCGTGCTCGATGGCGGGCGCATCGGCGGCGAGACCCTGCTGCCCTAAGGCTGGACCGGCGAAGCGGGTTCGCCCTTCCCGATCGGCGACACCCTCATCCCCTATGGCTATATGTGGTGGATTCCCGTCCTCGATGATCCCGCGCTCAAGGGCACCTTCCAGGCCGAGGGCATCTATGGCCAGTACATCCACATCAATCCGCAGAAGCGCCTGGTCGTCGTGGTGCTGAGCGCGCGCTCGAAGCCGAGCTTTCGTCAGCGCCTCGAGATCAATGACGACGCCCTTTTCGCGGCGCTTGCCCGCGCCTTGTGAGGGACAGGGCCGGAGTGCGTTTCCCGCAACGATGGACAAGGGCGTTCGCGCGGCATCCTGTTGCCCGAACTGGCACCATATTGGCCTGGATTGCGAGAAGAGGGCAGAGGCGAACCGACGAGCAGGTAGGTCTGCGACGACAGATCACGCAGCTTGTCCGGGCAATAGGCTGCTCATCGCATCCAGCGCCCGGGAGACCTCAAGGGAGTTTCAGGCCGCGCTCGGCATGCGCGAGATGAAGCTCGCCCGGGTGACCGAAATCTTCATGCCCCCGGCCCCGCTCTGCGCCTCCATGACGGCGTCGAGCTGCTTGACGAGCGCTTGCACGATGGCCGTGCCCAGTCCGGTGCCGGCGTCGCTTGCCGTCTTTCCGATGCCATTATCGGAGACGATCAGCTTCCAGTCGGCACCGTTGATCTCGTAGGTGACGAGGATCATGGCATCGGCCCGGACGACGGGGAATGCGTATTTGATGGCATTGATGACAAGCTCGGTGACGATGAGGCCGAGGCTCACGGCTTGATCGGAACGGATCGCTCCTGAATCCGCCATCACCTTGACCGTGATGGGCTGGCCCTCCCCGACCATTGACGAGGCGAGGCTGCCGCAAAGCTTGGTGAGGTAGGAGCTGACCTCGACCTGGTCGATCGCCTCGGAGGTGTGGAGATGCCGCTGCACTTCGGCGACCGACATGACGCGTTGATGCGCATCCTTCAGGTGCTGGCGAGTTTCCTCCGATGAGACAGCCCGCGCCTTCAGCAGCAGGATGCTGGCGATGATCTGGAGGCTGTTGGCGACGCGGTGCTGGATTTCCTGAAGCAGGACATCCTTCTGGCGCAGCAGCTCTTCGGTTTGCGTGAGAAGCTCCTCCTTCTCCCGCTCGACCGCCCGACGCGCCGTGACGTCGGTGCAGGTGAGAAGGATCCTTGTGGCCGAGCCGTCTTCGTCGACCATCTGCCGGGCATTCAGGAGAATGGTCCGCCGGCCGAGATCGGGACAATCATGCTCGACCTCGAACCCGTCCATGACGGCATGCGTGGGAATGATCCGTTCCAGAAGAACGCGAAGGGCAGCGATGTCCCATTGGCCGTCGCCCAGCGTGGAGAGCGGACGGCCCGGCGCTTCGTCAGGATCGATGCGGAAGGCGGTGCAGAAGGCGTTGCTGGCTGCCAGGACACGAAGCTGATCGTCGAGCACAACAAATGGCTCGGGGATCGTATTGACGATCGCCTGCGCCAATGTGCGTGGGTCTGCCATGTCTTGAGAAATCCTTCTGGGACGCGGCAAGCCCCCCGGCGGGGAGCACAAGCGCATTCTCGGGCCGGCGACCGGCCCGTTTCCGAGGGATAATACACCTTGCAGTGATCACTGTCGCAGCCCGAGCGGGGCTTTCGGGCTTCCAGAAGGGTCCAATGCCCTCATCGCGAATGACACCGCCGATGGCCGTCTTCGATCACCGCCGAGCCTGCGGTCTGGAGTAACTGACGTCCTGGATCATCGGACCGGAAATCGTATCCGGTTCGTTGATCTAACCCTTTGTGTTTGCATCGTCTTTCTCGAAAACCGCAATCCACTTTTCGGGCCGATGCCTTAGCGGGTCCAGTCCGGTCGAAGGGCGTTTGCGGATCGCCCCGCCGCGACCAGGGCTGACTGACCGACCGCAGCCTCCGCGCCATTCACTCACGCGGGGCAACCGCGAGATCGAGGGCTTCACATGCCGGGGCACCGCAGCGGGTTCGTTCCGGTGCCCTCTCCTGGGGATTACTGGCCCACCACGGCCGGAAGCCCCTGCGCCCTGGTGATGGCTGGGGGGTTCCATTTGCCAGTCAAGACCTCGGATTTCGGGCCGTAGAGCCGCATCGTCAGATTGAACTCGCCCTTCGGCGCCGGAAGCCAGTTCGCCTCCTTGTCCTTGCCCGGATTGGCATTCTGGAAATACAGGTCGAGCGATCCGTCGGCGCTGAATTTGAACGGCATCCAGCTGCTGACCGCAAAGCGATCGAGACTGTTGGCGACCTGAAATCCCTCCGGGTCGTAGAGCGTGACCGACCAGAAGGCGTTCACGGGTGGCAGGGCGCCCTTTTCAAAATGCAGCGTGTATTTGCCGGCGCCGTCGAGCGGCTTGCCAGATTCGTCACCTAGATTGAGGGGGTAGACCGCATCTTCGGGGAGATTGGCGCCCAGGCCTACCTGCGCAACGATAGCGCGCTTGAGATAGTAGTTTCCGTAGACGCCCATGGTATCGGTGTTCATCGACCAATGGTTCGCCACCCGGGCGAGCGTCGGGATCTTCCATTCCATGAGCTTCTGCCCGGCCTCGGGTGCAGCTTCGAGGCCCTTCTTTACCGCCGGCGGGAGCTTGTCGATATCGAAGCTCTCGCCCGGCACGATGCCGATGCGCTTCATCTGAGCGATGATCGGCTGATCCGTGGAATGCGGCGGATGAAGCTTCAACAACTCGGCGGCGTAGGCGAAGTACTTAGCCGCAGGCATGGTGTCGACCTGAACCTTCGGCGGCGTCTTCATGTCGATGCTGGGATCGATCTTCACCTCGACCGGCTTCGGCGCCTTGCCCCAGTCGGACAGGGCCGTAACCTTGTAGCCGGCCTGGACCTTGTGAACGGCCTCATAATCCGGCGGACCGTCCGTCTTCGTCCGGCCGATGATCCAGACATAGGGCGTCGGCGCGCCGATACGCGCCATCCCGGCTGGTACCGTCCCGGTCCAGCCAGGAGGTGTGATCAGGAAATTGCCGGCTTGCGTCCCCGTCGTCCGCCATCCCGGCGATGCGAAGACGTCGGTCCACATGTCGAGCATGGGCAGAAGATAGTAACGGCCGCCCGTGTCGGGTGCGGAGACGACCTGCGGTTCCTTGGTCAGATCGAGCCACGCAATGGAATAGAGCGTGTCGAAATTAACCCGGACGACGACCTTCATATCGGCCGGCGGGAACGCCGGCACGTTCACGAACATGTTCATCGGGCCCTTTCCGAATTCTTTTCCGGCCTCGATGTTCGTGGATTGCTTGCGGGTTACGTCCATGGAGAGCAATGGATAGAAGTAGAGATAGGCATCGACCCCAATGGCTTGAGCCTCAGCTTCGGTCAGCGCCGGCTGCGAACCCTGGGCCATCGCGATATGTACAGATCCAGAACCAAGAAAAACACCCAGAGACAATCCAATTGCAATTTTATTCATTTCAGTCTCCCGCTTCCGCTAGAGATGTCAGAACTTAAATTCGGAAGCTCAGAATTTATCTTCCGTAGATCAGGATACCGATGCACCGATTTATGTAATCATCGATTTGATATTCGGCGAACATTTGTTGTCGACAAAGGCCACGCAGAATTCATTGTGACTGAGAAGGAGACCGCGTCAATTCGTAATGGAGCGGGAGAGCCGACATGCTTGGCCTCTGCCATGAAGGCCGAACCTGGCCGTTACACGACGCGCCTCGGCGCCATTCCTGCTGGCCTCCTGCGCCAGTTCGCCATCCCGACCATCCGAATGCCCGGCTCTGCAGCCCTGCGAGAGCGGAGCACGTGCCAATGCCATGGATGACGTGGCCGTATAGTGCGCTAAGCTTGCCCTGCCGAGCTCGTGGGCTGCCCCTGCTGAATGGGTTCAGGGTCCGACTTATCCTGGCTTGCAGGGGCTGAGCCGACGTCTTCGAAGCGAGGCGCAGTTCGGGACATGTGCCATGAACATCTCGATGTCGCGTCTCCTGCTGATCGCCGCGGCGGCCTTCGCGCTGCTCACCGCCGCCGTCGTCGGCTATCTCTCCTGGTCGCAGCCCCTGCATCTGCGCGTCGCGGCCGGCCCCAAGGACGGGATCGATGCCAAGCTGCTGATCGCCTTCAATCGCCTGCTCGACGTCAACCGGGCCGGGGCGCGCCTGGACCTGGTCACGACGGCCGACATGCACGAAAGCAGTCAGCTGCTGGAGAAACGGGAGGTCGACCTCGCCGTGCTGCGGCTCGACGATCCCCTGCCGACCGGGGCTGCACTGGTCGCAATGCTGCGCACCAATCTCATGATCGCTGCAGCACCGGCCAGGCTCAAGCTGGAGACCCTCGCCGACGTGAAGGGCAAGCGCCTCGGCCTTGTCTCCCGCTCACCGCTCGACGAGCCGTCTTTCGTCCGGCTGCTCGACATGGTGGGCCTCACACCGGCAGATGTCCGCATGACGATCATCAAGCCCGAGGATGTCGCCCGGCTCGTCGCCGGCGGACAGCTCGATTGCGTCGTCGTGCTCGGCGTCCCCGCCGATCCCGTGGTCAGGGACGTGGTTGCCGCGGTCGGCGACAAGCGCAAGACTCCCCCGACCATCCTCAGCATCGAGCTTGGCGAGTCCCTGAAGCAGAACACACCGGCCGCCAGCTCCGAGACGATCGAGAAGAACGCCTTTCCGCGCCTGTCCATTCCCGACGACGATGTCGACACGGTCGGGGTTCCAACCGCGCTGGCCGCCAATCGCGCCTCGACCGGCCCCATGCGCGTGCGGCTCTACAACAACGCGATCATGGAGGTGACGCGCGGCCTGCTCGAACGGCGCAGCGAGCTGGCGCGCGAGATTCCGCTGGCCAGCCTGATCACCCCGCCCGAYAGCGAAAAGGACGCACGCTTTCCGCTTCACCCCGGAACCGCCGCCTATCTGGAAGATACGGACACGAGCTGGTCGACCCTGTTCAGCGAACAGATCTGGAATGTCGTGCTGGTCGGCGGGGTCATCAGCTCGATGCTCGCCGCCGCCGGCGGCTTCCTCAACCAGGGCGGCGCCGATCCGATGGGCGGGATCCTGTCCCGCCTGAAGGACATCACGGAACGCGCCGGCGCCTCGACCGATCCAGCCGACGCGCAAGGGCTGTCGCAGGAACTCGGCGTCCTGGCGATCGACATGGCAGCCCTCGGCTACAAGCGCCGATGCAGCTACGAGGAGTTCGCGCCGCYGCAACTCGCCTATGAGAGCGCGCGGGACGCTGTCGCGGCACTGCGCGCCGGACCGCCGCCCACGGCTCGCGGCGACATGGCATCGGAAGCCGTGGCGCGGCCCCAGTCACTGCAACGGGAGCGCAGCCCGTGAGCCCTGCCCCTGTCGCACGGCGCTGATGGCCGCCCCGGCAAGGACGCTCGCGATGAATGCCCCGCCCACGAGCACCCGGACATTGCCCGCGCGAGCCGGGTTGTGGGCGTCAGAGTTGCGAGTCGATCGGCAGGAGCTTCAACAGGTCGGCGACGAGGCGCCGGCGCAAACGGGTCTCGGGCTCGCCCCGATAGTGGACGCTTTGCCCCTCCCGCGCCGTCTCCCAGACGATCCCGCCATTCGGCTCGAGCAGAACACGGTAGCTGTTGGCGGGCCCGACGCCGGTCGCCATGTAGGCGACCAGCCTCTCCGCCAGCTCCGGGCTCTCGATATAGAGCCCGGCCTCGGTGTTGATCACGGCGGAGCGCGGATCGAGGTTGAAGCTGCCGATGAACACGGCCTGCCGGTCGAAGGC
Source organism: Allobosea sp. P1_A7 (assembly GCF_056406775.1). NCBI lineage: Bacteria > Pseudomonadati > Pseudomonadota > Alphaproteobacteria > Hyphomicrobiales > Alloboseaceae > Allobosea > Allobosea sp. P1_A7. Next base: position 5,507 of record NZ_JBFTZN010000126.1, on the reverse strand, counting down.
CATGGCCTTGGTATGCAAGGCTGCAGGTGACCGGCCGGAACGGAGCGACCAGCCCGGCCGGTAGGCGTCGGTATCCGGGCGCAGCTCGTAGAGCTCCATGCCGTTCTCCAACAGCCGCCGGCGGGTCTTGGCGTAGCCGGAATGCGCCGGCAGCATGTCGTTCGAAGCCAGCGAATTGGTCAGCACGCGCACCCGGACATGGCGCTCGTGCAGCGCCTTGACGGTTGCCTGCGCCCTGGCGGGAAGCACGAAATACGGCGTCTCGACGAGCAATTCCTGCTTCAGCTCGGCGACACGCCCGCGGATGAACGCAACCACATGGTCGCTCTCGATGCCCGGCGCGATGGTTTCCGGATCGTCGGCGATGACCCGGCCCTGTGCCCAGACGAGATTGTCGCGAAGCTCCGCGCTCTGGAGTGCCAGCTCGTCGAGGTCCTGGTCGATCGGATAAGGGTATTCGGCGGCGGCGATCTCCGCGCGCAGGCGAATGAGGATGGCATCGAGATCGGCGGCGCCATAGCTGCGCTCGACGATCGTCGCGATCGGCACGGTCGAGGGATTGTTCCAGAACCGGTCGAAAACATCGGACAGATTGCGCACGACAGGCCCGACCGCCAGCACGTCCAGATCGCGATAGTTGGCGATCGTGTTCACGCCATAATAGATGTCGCCGATATTGCGGCCGCCCACGATCGCCGCAGCATTGTCGGCAACCATCAGCTTGTTGTGCATGCGGCGGTTCAGCCGGCCGAAATCGACGATATAGTCGAGCGCAGACCAGCGCCGGTTTGTCACCGGATTGAACAGGCGGATCTCGACATTGGGATGCGCGTCGAGGGCGGCTTTGACGGCATCGCTGGCCTTGTAGAAGGCGTCGTCGACGAGAAGACGAACCCTGACCCCGCGATCGGCCGCCTTCATCACGCTGTCGACGATGATGCGGCCGGTGATATCGCCGTCCCAGGAATAGTACTGCATATCGAGGCTGCGCTCGGCCAGGTCGGCCAGCGCGAGACGGGCGATGAAGGCCTCACGCCCGTGGATCAGGAGGCTGAAGCCGGAGAGGCCGGGATGTTGATCGGCAGCCGCGCCGAAGGATTGTCCCAGCCTGGTCGAGGCGGGGTCGCCGAACGCCGTCGATATGCTGCGCTGGTCGTCGGACCAAGGGCGGGCAGCGCGGCCGGTGAAAACCCTACCCAGCCAATTCACGACCATGCGCGGGATTGCGCGCGCGCCGGGCGCCCGAGGCCGGACCGACCCTGCAGAACGGCTGGTTCCTTGCGTATCGGCGCGTATCGGGCTGGGCTTTTCGCGGCGCATGGTGCTCTCCACCATCCCTGGCTGGCAAGCAAGCGCGGCAGCGGGCAATCCGTCAAGCACAAGCCGCGGGCCAATTGGCCTGTGCCTCGAAAAATCACGGCCAATGCGGTGGGGGATACTGCAAGGATATTGGGCCATGCCCGGCCAGGCGCGGCGGTTGTGGCGTGGCGCTGCCCACACCGGAGAGACGACGCGCGGAACGAGCCGACAATTCGGTGCGATCAGGGCCTCAAAGGCAGTTCTCGAATTCGCGAAAAGGCGTACCTTACGCAAAGATTGCGCCGGCTGTTTTCTGTGTGGGGGCGTCATGTCTGCAAAATCGAACAGGCTCGCGTCGCCAAAGAGGTCTGAGCTGGAGGTCCTGCACGGCGCCAGCGCCGACGAGATCCTCACCAATCGGCCGCTACCGGATGAATTCACGCGGGTGATGTCGTTGGCGGAGCGGATGGAGGCCGGAAAGGCGCTTCGCGATCGCGTCCCCCGCCCGCAGCATCGGACATGGGCGCCGAACGGAAGCCGCCCCGACCCGCTCGCCCTTCTTCAGGCGGCGGATGCCGATCGCATTCCCGAGCTCGTCCCCATCCGCTATGGGCGCATGCTGCAGTCGCCCTTTGCTTTCTACCGGGGATCGGCAGGCATCATGGCAGCCGATCTCAGCACCACGCCGAACACCGGCATCCAGGTGCAGGCCTGCGGCGACTGCCACCTGATGAATTTTGGCGGCTTTGCCACGCCCGAACGCAACATCCTCTTCGACATCAACGATTTCGACGAGACCTTGCCCGCCCCCTGGGAGTGGGACATCAAGCGGCTCGCGACCTCGTTCGTCCTCGCGGCCCGGTCGATCGGATTGCCGGCCAGGACCGCGCGGGACACCGCCATCGCCTGCGTGCGCAGCTACCGCAGGCACCTTGCGACTTACGCGGACATGCACCCGCTCGACGTCTGGTACGCGCGCGTCACGGGAGACGATCTCGTCTCCGTGGCGCCCGCGCGCGAACGGGGCCGAATTCAGAAGCGGATCGCGAAGGCGGCCCAGCAGGACGGCTCGGAAACCGATTTTCCCAAGATAACGGACATGGTTGGCGGTCGCGTCCGCATTCGCGACATGCCGCCCCTGATCTACCATCCCGAGGGATCGCGGCGTCCGGATTTCGAGGAGCAGTTGAAGCGGATCTTCCGCGATTATCGGGAGACCTTGTCCGAGGACCGTCGCGTCCTGCTGGACCGCTATCATCTGGTCGACGCAGCCATCAAGGTCGTCGGCGTCGGCAGTGTCGGGCGCCGCTGCTGGGTTGTCCTAATGATGTCCTCCTGCAACGACCCCTTGTTCCTGCAGTTCAAGGAGGCGGTGGCTTCGGTGCTAGAGCCCTATGCCGGCACGAGCGCCTATTCCCAGCACGGCCAGCGCGTCGTCGTCGGGCAGCGCCTGATGCAGCCTGCATCGGATCTGTTCCTGGGCTGGGTCACCGCCGAGCTTTCAGGCAAGCAGTTCTATGTGCGCCAGTTGCGCGACGCCAAGATCAAGCCGCTGGTCGTGACCTTCGACGCCGAGCTGCTCCTGAGCTACGCCCTCGCCTGCGGTTGGGTGCTGGCACGCGCACATGCTGTCGCCGGCAACGCCGACGGCATCAGCGGCTATCTCGGATCGAACGACCAGTTCGACGAGGCATTGGGCGATTTCTCGGTGAGCTATGCCGACCAGGCGGAGCGCGACCATGCCGCCCTTAAGGCCGCCGTGCGCCTGGGCAAGGTCAAGGCCTATCTGGACGCCTAGCGGAACCGGTCACGGATGGCGCTTCAATGGATCACGACCGCCGCAATCAGGGCGAAGGCTGCGGCAAGGGTGAAGAGAGCGAGCCAGGCGGGATAGCGCGGTGCCATCCACAGCCCGAGCGCGCGGCAATGATCCAGACTCGACCACAGGCTTGTCATGGTGGTCTCCATCGCATGTTGCCGGGATCGGACCATCCGCGGAGAGGCTGAACCTTAAGGCTGAGGCTAAAGCTGAGGCCAAGGCCGAGGCTGGTCGCCGCTCCGCGAGCGATCGTCCGGAGACCTGGGTCAGGCCGCCGGCGATATCATCTAAGCGGCATCGGACATGGCACGGGATCGCGCCAAATGCCTGGCCCTTGCCGGGCTCGACTGGAATTGCGGTGGGCCGAGGCAAGGTCGGCGTCGGGGCTGGTCTCAGTTCGGTCCGAAGCGAGACGGCCCCTTCACTGGACGCTCAATCGGCGGATTAAGCAAGCAGCCCGCCCGCGTCATCTTGGCCACGCCTCAGGCGCGGACTGCCGACGGGCTGACAGGCACGACCGTGAACCGATCGCGGGGGCGCCGCGGTGCGAAGCTCGTCCTTTGATTGAGGTCGCCGGTCTCGTAGCGCATATAGGCCTGGATCGCGGTCATCACGGCGCCAAGCGAGGCGTAGGGGCCAAACCGGATCATGGGGAGCGCCAGCACGCCGCGGTTCTGCGGGCCGATCCAGAAGTCGTCATCCCGCTCCGCGACAATCGTTCCGAAATGGCGACCGAGCCGGTCCTTCATTTCCCAAACGCGGTGCTCGAGCTGCGTGACGACGATGTCCATGAACGCCTCCGGCCGGCCGGTAGCGCGCTTGCGCCGGTCGCCAGGATATGGGGTTGCCGGGTCATGCCGATAAGGTCGCCAGCCGGGAATACAGCCGCCGCGACGAGGCCAGGGCGTTCACGCCCCCTGGCGCTGCCGGCCGCCATCGCCGTCAGAACTTCTTCCTGGTGATCAGGGTCAGCCGCCCATTGGCACCGGTCTCGGCGACGAGCACCTGCAGCGATGACAGCCCCTGCGCCCGAAGCGCAAGGGCGAGGAGCGGTGCTGCATCGATCGCCGTCCGGAGCTTCTGCAGTTCGTCATCGCCGCGTGCTGCGACGATCCGGGTGACGCGTAGCCGTTCCGGCTTTGGCAGCGCGCGGATATCGACGACGATCACCGACCGGTTCCTCAAGGGTCCCGATGCAGCCACGGGACTGAGCCCGACCTCGCGGTCGACAGCAGCTTCTTCAGGCGGAGCCTGGGCCTGGGCGGCACCGGTGAGTGCGAGGGCGGAAACCGCGGCCACGATCGGGATCATGTGCATCGGCAGTCCTTCCATCCGGTCACGGGTCGGCGCGGAGTTCAGGCACGCCCGGGCGGTAACGCCCGTGCTGCGATCACCGCCTCGACGCGTTGCGAGCCCCCATCCTGCCCATCCGGTTTCGTGCAGGCCTCGTGATCGTCATCTCGCCGAGCAAGACTGCGCTGGCGATCTCGCGATCCCGCGCGACGTTTCAGCAGAGCTGCGATTCCCTCTACCAGAAGTGGACAATGACCAAGAACTGCAACTAAAATACTCACTACAGTCAGATCTTTCCGATCAAACTTTAATCTCGGACAGATTTTATGATCAAAAAATCACCAGAGGAATGAATACCTTTTAAAAGCCTGATATCCTCTGAGAAAGCGGGGCAGTGAAACGTCAAATACGCAAATTTGTACAGGGTTTTCTCTACCCGATTACGCTTTTGTTACCCGCCCGGAGTCCACAAGGAGCAGGGATGCCACAGTCGATGCGATCACGGCATGGCGCCCGGGCCAATCGCCGCCGCGCCCTGCGCCCATGGAGCAGCCGGGTCAGAACGGGAGCCTCGCCTGGAGCAGCGGCGCCATCGACGGCGCCGCTGAGGGGCGTTCCCCGGCGTCGCGGTCGCCCTCGCCCGGCGGCATAACATTCCGGCATGAAGTCATGCCTGCCGGCGGATTGCCCGCCGGGGCCCGGTTCCTATGCTCGGCCCACGGACACACTCACTTCGGATCAGCTCTTCATGGCACATGCGACCACCGCGCACCCTCGCCCGGGAGATCACGGCGCGACGGCCGATCGCCCTGTCGGGCTGAAGCAGACCTCCCTGAACACGGATACGGCCGTGGAGATGATCGGGGTCAACAAGTGGTATGGCGAGTTCCATGTGCTGCGCGACATCAACCTGAAGGTGGCGCGCGGCGAGAAGCTGGTGATCTGCGGCCCCTCAGGCTCGGGCTGAACACGGATACGGCCGTGGAGATGATCGGGGTCAACAAGTGGTATGGCGAGTTCCATGTGCTGCGCGACATCAACCTGAAGGTGGCGCGCGGCGAGAAGCTGGTGATCTGCGGCCCCTCAGGCTCGGGCA
>NZ_JBFTZN010000125.1:0-25875 GCF_056406775.1 Allobosea sp. P1_A7 | reverse complement strand
CTTATCCTGCTGCTCGGCACGATGGGGGCCTATGCGCTCGCGCGTTACGAGTTCCCGGGCAATTCGGCCATCTTCATGTTCTTCCTGGCCGGCCTGATGCTGCCCTTGAAACTCGCGGTGATCCCACTCTTTCTCCAGATGCGCGATTTCGGCCTGCTCGACACCCGTTTCGGCCTCATCCTGATCTATACGGCGATGGGCCTGCCCTCGACGATCTTCATCATGACCGGGTTCTTGCGGACGTTGCCGACGGAACTCGAGGAGGCCGCGCGCATCGACGGGGCGTCCGAGCCCCGGATCATGCTGTCCATCATGCTGCCGCTATCCGTGCCACCGATGGTCATTTCCGCGATTCAGAATGCCGTGCCGACCTGGAATGATTTCTTCTTCCCGCTCGTCTTCATCCAGACCGATGTGCGCAAGACCCTGCCTCAGGGCCTTTCGGTGTTCATGGGCGAATATACCACCGACTGGGGCATGCTCTTTGCCGGCCTCACCATCGCAGCCCTGCCACTGACCATCATCTACATCGTGATGTCGCGCCAGTTCATCCGGGGCATGACCGCAGGGGCGGTAAAGTGACACTTCTAGACAATCAGAACCTGATACCGCCGGGCAGCCTCGCCGTGTCCTGCCAGGCGCGGGCGGACAACCCGTTGCATGGGCCGGTGTTCATGGCGGCGATGGCCCAGGCGGCGGAGCATGGCGGGGCGCTCGCCCTGCGTGCCAATGGGCCTGCCGATATCGCTGCGATCCGCGCGGTCAGCACGCTGCCGATCATCGGCATCCTCAAACGCTGGGACGATCACTTTCCGGTCTATATCACGCCCGATTTCGCCGCGGCTGCGCTGATTGCTGCCGCGGGCGCCGACATCATTGCGCTCGATGCAACCGCCAGGCCCCGCGATGGCGAACCACTCGGGGTTCTGATCGCGCGCATCCGCGGTGAACTGGGCAAGCCCGTCTTCGCGGATTGCGCGACGTTCGAGGACGGTGTCCGTGCGGCCAGGCTTGGCGCCGACTACATTGCCACGACCTTGTCCGGCTACACCGATGAGACCGCTGCGTTGAAGGCGGCGGGGCCGGATATCGCGCTGATCGCTGCCCTCGCTGGCGCCATATCGACGCCGATCGTGGCGGAGGGGCGTTTCGAGCGGCCGGAGCAGCTTGATGCGGCCTTCGCAGCCGGTGCGCACGCCGTGGTCGTTGGCACGGCCATCACCAATCCCCGCGAGATCACCCGCCGTTTCGTCGCGCATGCCCGGGCTTGAGCACCCGCTGGGCCTGGGCATCGAGACGGGCGGGACGGCGTCGCGCTGGTGTCTCGTCTCCGCAGCTGGCGAGGTCATGGCACGAGGCGACGTGGCACCGATGACGGGCCATGTCTTCAGCGAGGCGGACCATGAGCGCGTGCGAGGCATCTTTGCGGGGCTCGCGTCGGAACTCGCAGGCCATAGCCGGCCCAGCGCCATCGTGGCCGGCGTCACGGGCGTTGGATCGGCTTCGCCGACGACGGCCCTCTTTGCACGGATGCTCGCGGGTGCCTTCCAATGCGCCGAGACATCCGTGCTCGTCGTGGACGACATGTGGCTCGGTTATCGCGCCCGCTTTGCGCCCGGCGAGGGCATCGTCGTCTATGCCGGTACCGGCTCCATCGGCTACCACCTCGCGGCAGGCGGCGAGATCATCCGAGCCGGCGGCTATGGCGTGCTGGTCGACGATGGCGGGGCGGCGACCTGGATCGCGACCGAGGCGTTGCGGTTCGTCCTGCGGCGAGAAGATGAAGCGCCGGGTTCCGGCTGGAGCACAGTGATTGGCCGGGCGCTCTCCGCAGCTGTTGGCGGCAGCTCCTGGGATGCGGCCCGCGTCTATATCTATGGCGGCGACCGCGGCAGCCTGGGGCTTTTGGCCCGTGCCGTAAGCGCTGCCGATGAGGCCGGGGATCCCGAAGCGAGACGGATTTTTGTGGGGGCAGGACGGGAACTCGCCCGCCTCGCTCTGGCACTGCGTGGGCGTGTCGGCCTCAAGCCGGTGGCCCTGGCCGGCCGTGCGATCACGCTCTCGCCAGCCATTGCCGAAAGCTTCGCAGCCTCCGTCGCGCCACCCGTGCTTTTGGCCGATGCCAGCCCCGATGTGCCGGCAGTCGCGGCGCGACTGGCCGTCGAGCTTGCTGCGAATCCAGGTGAGGGAGAGCCGGGCACAGGGCGTTGAAACCGCGCTATGTGCCCGGTCATCGACAAGAGCCCGGTCGGATCCTCAGCGGGGACGAACCGGCGCAGAAGACGCTTCGAGTTGCTCGAAGACGAAGGCCGCAAGGTAGCCATAGATCGCGTGGCCAATCAGGCTCATGAGGGAGAGGCGCGGCACGTCGGTGAGAAGGAAGGCCTGACCGGCCAGGGGCGCGAAGAAGCCGAGCGCGATGAAGTAGGTGATCACCCCCCAGATCCAACCATCGGCGGGCATGCCGAAACTCTTCACGAAACGCGTCAGCGCGTAATAGCCGAGCGGGTAGAACAGGAAGCCTGTGAGGAAATGCAGCAGCTTCGCGACCGGCGTCGAAAGCGTCAGGCCGAGCTGGTGGGAAAACAGCGACTTCACCAACTCGGGCGGCTCCAGGGGGAATTCCGCGAACCACGCGGTCGGGACGGCCGAGAACAGTTCCCAGAAGCCAAGCCCGGCAAAGCCGCCAAGGGCCAGGTTCGCGATGGTGCGTGCTGATAGAAGGGGGGTGGTCCAGGGCAGGGTGGTGGTGATCATGGCTGTTATTCCTGTGGTGGCGTTTAGTGGGCGAGCGCGAGCGGGGTCGCCGCGACGGCCAACGCGGCGGTGTGTGCGGCCGGCCGGTTGCGCAGCAACGCCAGCCGGCGCGCGGCGAAGAGGTTGGAGCCGCCGCGTTTCGTGATGCGTTCGCTAAGAAGCGGGGCCGCGCGCTCATGGTTGCCCGAGCGGATCAGGCTTTCGATATAGGCCTGCTCGAAGAGGTCGCGTTGAGCGTGGCTGCCACCGATCGCGACCAGTCCGTCGCGCGCGGCGCCCAGCAGCCTCGCCGCCTCGCTGTAGTCGCCTTCATGGAAGGCGAGCAGGCCGAAGGCCGCGAGCGCACCATGATGGGCCGCCTGCCTGCGCTCGCTGCTGCGATGCGCCCGGCTATCCCCAACGAGCGTGCGGGCGATCGCCTCCGCGCCGCTTGAATGCCCGGCGCCGAGCAATGAGAGAGCATAGTGCAGGTCGGCAAAGACCAGGCGGCCATCATCGATCCGGCCCTCGGCGAGTGCGGCCAGTTCCTCCCAGCGCGTCCCGACATCGACGCCGGCATATTCGAGCCGGGCAAGCAGCGAGGCGCCATTGGCTATGTCGCGATAATCGTCGGTGGGCTCGCCCCGGATATCGTTGTCATAGAGGCGCAGCACCTCCGCGGTCTCTCCGTGCTCGAGCCGGAACAGGGCGAGGTGCCAGACGATGTGGAAGCGCAGGTTATTGGCATGGGACCAGTTCCGGGCATTCCCGAGCCAGGTGATCCCCTCGTCGGCGCGGCCGGTCATTTCCAGCACATGCGCGACGGCGTGGCGGCCCCAGGCATCGCGTGGCGCAAGGACGACGGCGCGGCGGCCCGCTCGCTCGGCCTCGGCATAGAAACCCTGTTCTTCGAGCGCGAAAGCGTGGCAGCCATGGACATATCCGGCAAGCGGATGGCTTTCGCCGAAAGCCGGCGCGGTGCGGCGCAGGCAGGCCAGCATCTCGTCCTGATCACCGAGCATGAAGCGCAGGCCGTGAGAGAGTTTTAGCGCCAGCACGTCGAGGGGGTGGGCCTCCAGAATCGCTTCCAGGCGCCCGGCGGCCAGTCGCGGTGCATCGGCCAGCCAGAACGCCAATGCCTCGACCAGCATGCGCTCACGCTGTGTGACGGGACGCAACGCGATGGCCGCCTTGGCCTTGACGAGGCAGTCGCGCGCCGCTCCGAGCAATTCTGACCTGGCAAGCGAAAGAAGCATCAGGCCTTTGGCCGCATGAACCAGTGCGAAATCCGGATCCGCTGCCAGCACGCGGGCGAGATGCTCAGGTGTCGCGGCAGCATGGGCCAGCACGGCTTCGAGCGTGTCGTTCCAGGCGAGGCGTGCAGCGTCGTTCGCGACAGTGACGCGCTCGCCTGAGAGATCGTGATACATGAGGCTACTCCGTTCGAGCCCTTGAAGGGGCGTCTCTCGGGGAGTTCGCTGGCGGCCGATCAAGCGGCGATCAACTCGCTTCACGGACCCGTGTTGACAGGCCGTGCTTGGGCGCTTCCGTCTCATCCATGCGTTGCGGTTCAGCCTTCGCTGGCGCGGCATGACCAGCCCAGGGTGCGCTCTTGAACCAGCCGACCACGACCGCGACGCCGAGGATCGCTGCAAAGCCGACGAGATTGAGCAGCGCCATGCTCAACTCGGTCCGGCCCAGCATATCGGCTGCGGTGGTGGCGAGCCGTGCCAGCACGACGCTGGCAAGAAATGCGGCGAGCGATTGCCGTCCGATCAAGATGAGCAAGTGGCCAACGCCCTGATCCAGATTCCGGCGCCAGGGCTCGACCAGGCTGAGAACGAGATAGGCCAATGCCAGGAAATGCAGCACGCGCAGGATGTGCAGATTGCTCTTCTCGCTGGCGGGCAGGATCAGGTCGCGTAGCGCCTGCGCCGCCGGCCAGTGCTCCAGGAAACCCCAGAAGGAGAACGGTACGGAAAGGAGCAGGAAGACGCCGGCAGCAAGCATCAGCCTGTGCTCGCCAAGCCGCGGTACCGGCAACCATTTCATACCGATGAAGAACCCGATGAAGAAGATGAGCTGCCAGGCGAAGGGGTTCAGGAACCAGCCGGCGCCGTTCCAGGGATTTCCGGGGAGATTGAGGTCGACAGCCCAGGCAAGCCCATAGAGCAGCGCCACCATCAGGAAGGGCAATCCAGCATTGATCCGGTGCAGCGCCATGGCCACCGGAACCAGGGCCAGGATCACCAGATACATCGGCAGGATATCGAGATAATCCGGCTGCCAGGTCAGCGTCGCGAGGCCGAGCAGTGCGGTGTCCGGGGAGCTCAGGAGCGGCGCGAACTGGGACGCGAGCATGCCAAGGCCGAAACTGTGATCGAGCAGCGCGGCGAGCGCGATCAGCGCCAGAACGAGTMCGAGTTGCGCCCAATAGACCTGCCAGATGCGCAGCATGATGCGCGCGGTTCCAAGCCACAGGCCGCGGCGAACAAAGACGCTGCCGAAGGCGAGTGCGCTGGCAATGCCGGAACAAAAGACGAAGAGTTCGGCGCCTGACGAGAAGCCGAAGCGAGCAGGGATGAAGGCGTTCCAGCTGTTCTGCGGCCAATGCGCGACGAAGATGATCAGCATCGTCAGGCCGCGGAAGAAGTCGAGCCGTTCATCGCGCGGGCGCTTGCCTGCCTTCTGTTGAAGCGTGCGCATCAGAAGGCTCCTTCGTAGCTGCCTGCATCGATCCTGCAGGCGAGCACCGTGAAACCACTGCGTTGGAATGCGGCGCGTGCCTCGCGCCTGAGGCTGTCCGGGTTTGAGATCGTGCTGCCGTGGCCGCCCATCGCGCCGGCAATCGCCGCGAAATCGGTGCCGCCAAAATCGACTGCTGCGCGGGCTAGGCCAAGCTGGCGCTGCTTCAGTGCGATCAGGCCAAGGCTCTCATCGACAAATACGACGAGGACAACCGGCAGCGCCAGATCGCGCAGGGTCGCGAGCTCGCCCAGGACCATTTCGAGGCCGGCATCGCCGACGAAGCAGAGTGTGGGCTGCCCCGTGCCGAGCGCCGCGCCAGTCGCCAGTGGGAGTGCGCAACCCATCGTGCAGAGCCCGGTCGACTGCAGCAGGCGGCGCGGCCCGTCGCTCCTCCACATCTGGCTGAGCAGAATCCGGTGCGCTCCGGAATCGGCCGTGACGATGGTTTTCACCGGCGCGACCTCGCGCAGGATGTCGATGACGGCATGGGGACCCCAGTCCGATGGCGGAGCGAAGGCCTCGCTGAGCGCCGCGCGAATGGCGGCGGGGCGCCCGTCCGGCCAGGTGCCGTCCAGCATTGCTTCTTCGCCGAGCCGCGACAGGATGGTGCCGACATGACCTTCGAGAAGCAGCGTCGCGCTATGCATGCCGTGGTGGACATCCTCGGCGACGATGTCGATTACGCGTTTGCCCGTCGGCCAGGGATTGCGCCAGCCCTGGCGCATCTCGATCGGGTCGTAGCCGGCGAGCACGACGAGGTCGGCCTCGTCCAGCGGCGGCCGTACCAGCGCATCGGCCCTCGGCGACAATCCGACTCCGCCGATCACGCGCGGATCGCTTTCCGGCACCAGGCCCTTGGCCTTGTAGGTGGTGAGCAGCGGGGCACCGGTCCGGGTGAGGAATAGGTCGAGTGCGGCGGCGGAGCCCTCATTCACCAGGTCGAGCCCGGCAATGACCAGCGGCCGCTTCGCAGTCGCGATCATCTCGCGTGCGAAACTGAGATCGGTGGGGGCGCTGTTGTCGGGAGGCTTCACGATCTGGACCGCGCGCTGGACAGTCTTCGCCTCGGCGACCGCGATCGGCAGATCGATATGGACCGGGCCGGGCCGGCCACTCCCGGCAATGGCGAGAGCCTTCTGCACCACCAGATCCTCGGTGCCCTGCGCGGCGCGAAAACTTGCCTTCACCAGCGGCCGCAGCACTGCCTGATGGTCGAAGATCTGATGCGTGTAGCTTTCAGCCAGGGCCTGATCGACGCAGCCGGTGATGAAGATCAGAGGGACGCGATCCTGCCGGGCATTGGCAACGACATTGACCGCATTGGCGACGCCGGGCCCGAGTGTCGCGACCAGAACCGGCAAGCCGCCTGTCGCATGCCACAGCCCTTCGGCCATGAAACCCGCCGCATTCTCGTGCTTGGCGAGGAGGAAGCGGATGCCGGCACGTTCAAGCGCATCGACCAGCGCCAGGACCTCGCCGCCGGGAATGCCAAAGGCATGTGTCGCGCCGGCGGCAGCCAGCTGCTGCGCCATCAGATCGGCGCCTCGGACGCATGCTGCTTCTGCCGCTTTCGGCGTCATCTCGGTTAGGCTTGTATCCTGGCGCATGGTGTCTCCCTCGGTATCGGCAGGAGAGATCGCGCGAGGCGAGCTGCTGGTTACGGCCTCACGGAAAAGTGAGCCTGGCGCCCGCCGCGGCTGTCGGCATCTTGGGAGGCATCGCAAGTTGCCAGGCCCGCTCGACCCAGGCCGGGTCGGCCATATGACCGCCGCCATGGAGGCACAGTTCCAGCCGCGCAGGCCCGGGACAGTCTGTTCCCAGCCGACAGGTCAGGGCCTCCGGCTGCGGCGCCTTCCGGACCTCATCCGCCCAGGATGAGGTGCAGCCGGGTGCCAGGACGGCGAGGCTCCTGAAGAGATCACCCTGCCTGTACCCGGACCGGAGTGGGCGCCCCGCCATCGGCACGGTTGTGTCGCTCGTGCCATGGACATGGATCAGATTGGGCCGGGGGGCGACGCAGTCCTGCGGAAATGGCTCCCAGAACGCACCGGCGATTGGCGCAAAGGGCGCAACGCCGAGGCGTTGCGCAACCGCGACGAGACCCTGATCGGCCATGATCTCCTCGGCCGAGCCTTGCCAGCCGTGAAAGTACATGATCGCGCCGCGCAGATGCCCGATCGCGGCCTGCGCAGGCAGCAGGATGCGATAGAATCCGCCCTCGACCGGGCAGCCTCCCTCGGCCKGGCAAGGCGTGAGGCGCGCTTCCGTCCTGGCGTGTTCCTGTGCGATGGCGGCGGATGTCAGCGTCGTGGTCAGCGCCATTGCGAGCGCTATGATCGCCAGGCCGAAGCGCGCTTCTGTCGCCATGTTCGTCGCTTTCCCGCGAAAGGCCCGGAAGGCCGCGCTCTGCGCGTATGCGAGCGTATCGGGGCGGGGCGAGGTCAGCATCTGCCAGTCACGGGCTTGTGAGCCCTGCATCATCATGCGACGGATTGGACACCCGCCTGCACGGCCCCGGAGAATCGCCGCTTCCCGTGTCTCTCGCCGATCTTGAAACGCAGCTGCGTCCCGTCTTTCTCTCCGCACTTGCCGGCGATGCGTCGGCCTATCGCACGTTCCTCGAGGCGATCAGCGTGCGCCTGCGCGGCTATTTGCGTCACCATCTGGCGCGAGCGGGGCGCAGCGAGCCGAGCGAGACGGAGGATGTCTTGCAGGAGACCTTGCTCGCCCTGCATCTCTCCCGGCACAGCTATGATCCGGCGAGCCCCGTAACCGCCTGGGCCCATGCGATCGCGCGCTATAAACTCGTTGATCATTTGCGCCGCTCCGGGCGGCACGCGTCCAACCTGCCGATCGATGACGAGGCCTATCAATTGGCGGCGCCAGACACGCCTGCCTCCGATGCCCGGTTGGACTTGACGCGAGCCCTGCAATCCTTGCCTGAACGGACGCGAACGCTGATCGACCAGGTCAAGGTCCAGGGCTGTTCGGTCGCTGAAGCCGCAAGCGCTGCCGGCATGACCGAGACGGCAGCGAAGGTCGCAATCCATCGCGGCCTGCGGGCCATGGCGCGCCTCCTGACCATGCGCAGGGCACCGTGACCGCGATGCGCGTGCTGCGGCAGCGTGAGCGCACCCGACGCTGTAACCTTTCGCCTGTTTGCTGCGAAATCCCGTCCATCACAGTACAATGACCGATCCGACATGCAGACAGACGAGCTGATTTCCCTCATGGCCACGAGCAGCCAGCCGGTTGATACCGGGTGGCTGCGCCGTATCACCTGGCTTGCTGCGTTCCTCGCCATGATCGGGGCGACGCTTGCCGTGCTCCTGACGCTCGGCGCGCGCCGGGACCTGGCGGGGGCCTGGGCCAGCGCGCCGGTGCTGGGCAAGGTCCTGCTCGGAGCGAGTGTGGCCGGGATCGCCGTGGCGGTTTTCCAGCGCAGCCTGCGGCCCGGTCTCAGTCCGCGAGGACATCTGTCCTTCATCCTGCTCCCGATCACCGCCGTGATGYTGTGGGCTCTCGTCGTTCTGGCTCGGGCGCCTGCCGGAGAATGGGCCAATTTGACCTTTGGCAGGAGCTGGCAGGCCTGCCTGATCTCCGTTGTGCTCTACGGGCTGATCCCGTTCGCTGCCATGATCGCGGTCGCCCGGCGCGGCGCGCCGGTCGATTTGCGCCTCACTGGCGCTGCCGCCGGAGTTGCATCCGCGGCCTTGGCGACCATCGCCTACAGCGTGCATTGCCCTGAGGATACGATCCCCTTCATCGCAAGCTGGTATCCGCTGGSGATGGGCCTGATGGCTGTCGTCGGAGCCCTCGCTTTTCCGCGATTCGTGCGCTGGTAGTGGAGCCTGAGGCAGTCAGCGGCTGTCATCAGGCCGGCAGCCTGGCGAGGTCCGGCTTGCCTGCCCGCCCTCTGAGCCAACCAAGGTTCGGCGCGATCAGGCGAATGAAGTCGTCGATGATCTGCTCATAATCCTCCGCTTCGAAATTATAGGGCAACTCAAGACGCAACTCGTCGACCGCGCGCAGCACTGGGTCTTGCAACAATGCGATCAGGATCTGCTCCGATGTGCCGATGAGATCCGGAGCGAACTGGGTTCGGCGTTCGCCCTGCGGTTTCAGGGTGCGCTCATGCCGGCTGGCGGCGTAATCGCGATAGCGACTGCGGGTCTTTGCATCGGCCCCGTCGAGCGGGACGATAACACGGCCAACGGCAATGCGTGGCTGATGCTGGGCCTGCCAGCTGCTGCGATAGAGAGCGAGCTGACGCAGTTGGGCCTCGAAGAAATTGTCGGTCTCCTCGCCGATATTGATGTTGCCGACGAGAAGGTTGAAGCCGTTCTCCCCGGCCCAACGGGCTGAACGCAGCGATCCTCCGCCATACCAAAGCCGTTCACGCAGCCCCGGTGCGTGCGGTTGGATACGCGGCCGCAACCGCCCTGCCGCCGATGTGATGAAAGTCTCGTCGTCGCCGAGATAGGCGCCGTCGAGATTGGCTGCGAGGCGGGCGACACGCTGATGCGAATAGTCTGAATCTGTCCGGTCTCCGTCGAGGAAGCGCTGACCCAACAGCTCGGCATACGACGGTGGCCCGGCGCTGAGGCCGACATTGAGGCGCCCATGTGCGAGTACGTCGACAAGCGACAGGTCCTCGGCCAGCCGGAACGGGTTCTCGTAACCGATCTGGATCACGGCGGAGCCGATCTCGATGCGTCGAGTCCGCTGGCTTGCAGCGGCCAGAAAGACACTGGCCGAGGAGACGCCGGGTTCGAGATGGCGTTGGCGCACCCAGGCGCTGTCGAAGCCGAGCCGTTCGCCGAATTCGAAGAGCTGGAGGGTGTCCTCCAATCCAACCAGTGGAGCGTCGTCGCGGTAATTGCCGGGCGTCAGGAAGCCGATCCGGCTAATCGTGAGCGGAGTGGCGGGCATGATGAACTCACAAGGCATTGGGGGCGTCGGCTTCAGGACTTGGGCAAGCCTGGCGGATTGGTCTCGGAGCGCTCCAGAGCCTCTTCCTCAAGTCCCCAGCGCGCGAGCGCCTGGCGGTACTTGTCGGTGGCGATCAGGCCATTGGTGGCGGCAGTCAGCGCGTCGACGAGACCGCTGCCTTTGCGCGTCGTAATCGCGACATCCGATTTGAGAGGCCAGCCGGCGCTGAGAGTGCCGGCTCGCCGGATGTTGCGGTCGCGTGCGGCGATGAAGACCAGTTGAGCATGCGGCTGGACGATGACGTCGGCGCGGCCGGCGAGCAGTGCGATCAGTTTGGTCGGCTCGTCGTCGTAATAGTGCAGGTCGAGTGGCTTGAGCCCGGCTGCGACATTCAACTTGCTCCATGCGAGCAGGATGCGCTCCTGGTTAGTGCCGGCGCCGACGATGATGCGCAGGCCTGCCGCGTCCTTGGGTTCCCTAATGGACGTCACCGGGCTCTCGGCCTTCACATAGAAGCCGTGCAGGCCTTGCCGATAGGTGGAGAAGTCGAATTTCTCCTTGCGCTGCTCGGTGACGCCGACATTCGAGATCACCGCATCGTATTTGCCCGAGGCCAGGCCGAGCGGCCAGTCGGCCCAGGCGATCGGCAGAAGATTGAGCTTCAGGCCGAGGCTGTCGGCGATGAGCTGGGCAAAGTCTGGATCGGCACCGACGACGGTCCTGGCGTCGGTCGCATAGGTGGCGAGCGGCGGGCCGCTCGGGCTTATCGCGACGGTGAGCGAGCCCGGCTCGACGAAGACAAAGCCCTTGGGGATGGCCTTGATTGCCTCGGGGTTCCGTTCGGCGCGAAGCCTGCCCGGCTGCTCCGGGCCGAGATCGAAGGGCTGCGCGAGGGCGGGGGCAGAATTCCAGTAGGTGGTCGCCGCCCCAAGCAGCAGCGAGAGAATGGCTCGTCGCCCGATCATGATCGTCCTTCCAGTTCCAGAATTGGCCGCTTCGCTAAAGGACGTCAGCGCCGCCGCTGTCGCGCGGCGGCGCAAGGGCCTCAGCTCTTGGGCAGGCCGGGCGGGTTGGTGGTGGATTTCTCGACCGCCTCTGGGCCGAGATTCCAGCGGGTCAGCGCCTTGCCGTAATTGCCGTTTGCGATCTGGGTGTTGAGGGCATGGGTGATCGCTTCCGCCAGCCCGTTCCCCTTGCGGGTCGTCACCGCGATCTCGGCCAGCAGCGGCCAGCCGCCGCTGAAATTGCCCGCGAGTCTGGTCTTGCCTTCGCGGGCGGCCTTGAAGCTGAGCAGGGCGTTGGGGCCGAGATAGACGTCGGCCCGGCCTGTCTCAAGTGCGAGATAGAGCACGACGTCGTCGTCGTAATACTGCACCTCGACCGGTTTCAGGCCTTGTTTGAGGTTCTGCTCGTTCCAGCGCAGCAGGATTTGCTCCTGGTTGGTGCCGGAACCGACGATGACCTTGAGTCCGGCAACATCCTTGGGCTCCGTGATGGTGATCGGGTTGCTGGCTTTGACGTAGAAGCCGAGCAGGTCCTTGCGATAGGTGGAGAAGTCGAACTTCTCCTTGCGCTGTTCGGTGACGGTCACATTGCTGATTGCGGCGTCGTATTTGCCGGAGGCGACACCAAGCGGCCAGTCGGCCCAGGCGACGCTGACGATCTCGAGCTTCCGGCCAAGACTGTCGGCGACGAGCTGGGCGATGTCGGGCTCGGAGCCGACCAGCGTCCTTGTGTCGGTGCCATAGGCGCCGAAGGGAAGGCGCTGCGAGGCGATGGCGACGGTGAAGACGCCATCCCTGGCGAATTTGGCGTCCTTGGCGACCAGCTTGAGTGCCTCCTCGTTCCTCTCCGCACGGGGGCGGCCGGGTTGTTCCGGGCTGAGATCGAAGACCTGCTGGGCTATGGCAGGGACGGTGAGGAAGGCGGCTGCTGCGGCGAGCGCGCCGAAGCCGAGCGAAAGGGATCTGGTCCTTGCGGCCATGCTGAAAACTCCATGCGAGGGATCGGGACAGGCTCGGATCATCGGGGGAAGCGCAGGTCCCGCTGCGCTCGCCGGTTCTGGCCAGGCGCTAGAGAACCTTGGCGAGGAACTCGCGGGTCCGCGGGTGGTCGGGAGCCCCAAAAACCTTCTCGGGCGAGCCGGTTTCGAGAATGCGGCCCTGCTCCATGAAGACGACCCGGTCGGCGACCTCCCGGGCGAAGCCGATCTCATGCGTGACCACGATCAGCGTGGTGCCGGAGCTGGCGAGTTCCTTGATGACGTCGAGCACCTCGCCGACCAGTTCTGGATCGAGCGCCGAGGTCGGCTCGTCGAAGAGCAGGACCTTCGGCCGAAGTGCGAGGGCGCGGGCAATAGCCACGCGCTGCTGCTGACCGCCGGAAAGCTGGCGCGGATAGGCTTCGGCCTTCTCGGAGAGGCCGACGCGGGCCAGCAGTTCGCGCGCCTGGGCGACAGCCTCGTCACGGCCGATGTTCCGCACCGTGATCGGTGCCTCGATGACGTTCTCGAGCGCGGTCAGATGCGGGAAGAGGTTGAAATTCTGGAACACCATGCCGACATCGACGCGGCGCTTCAGGATATCCTTTTCCTTGAGCTCATAGAGCGTGTCGCCATCCTGGCGGTAACCGATCAGCTCGCCGTCGATCGAGATGAAGCCATCATCGACGCGCTCGAGATGGTTGATCGCACGCAGGAGGGTCGACTTGCCCGAGCCGGACTGGCCGAGGATGACGGTGACGCTGCCGCGCGGGATGGTCAGGCTGACATCGTCCAGCACCTTGAGCGGGCCAAAACTCTTGCTGACGGCCTGGATGCGAACCTCGCCGCCGCTGCGGGCGAATGAGGCCCAACTCACCGGCGTGCCCGCTTCTCGCAGAAGGAGCGGGGCCGATGTCGCGACCGGCACCTGCGCCACGGCCGGGCTTGCCGAGCGACGCAGTTTTGCAAGGGCATTGCCGATCAGGGAGGGCGGCGGATTGCGCAGCGCGCCCTTCGAGTAATAGCGCTCGATATGATGCTGGATGAAGGACAGGACGCTGAGGATAACCAGATACCAGACGGTCGCGACCATCAGCAGCGGGATCACCTCCAGATTGCGGCGATAGATGATCTGGATCGTGTAGAACAGCTCCGGCAGCGCCAGGATGTAGACCATCGAGGTGCCCTTGGCCAAACCGATGATCTCGTTGAAGCCGGTCGGCAGGATGGTGCGCATCGCCTGCGGCAGGATGATGCGCGAGGCCTGGCGTGAGCGCGGCAGGCCGAGTGCGGCTGCGGCTTCCAACTGACCCTGATCGACGGAGAGAATTCCGCCGCGAATGATCTCGGAGCAGAAGGCCGCCTGGTTGAGCGCCAGCCCGAGCACCGCTGCCGCGAATGGCGTAAGCAACTGGGTGGTCTGGTAGCTGAAGAAGGAAATCTCGGTGAACGGTACGCCGAGCGTGATCGTCTCGTAGAGATAGCCCAGATTGTTCAGCACCAGCAGCAGCACGATGAGCGGGATCGAGCGGAAGAGCCAGACATAACCCCAGGAGAGCGAGCCCAGCAGGGGCGAACMGGAGACCCGCGCCAGCGCCAGCGCCGTGCCGAGCAGGAAGCCAAAAGTGGCGCCGAGCAAGGTCAGCAGCAGGGTGCGTCCGAGGCCGGCCAGGACCGGCTCGGCAAAGAACCATTCGGCGAAAACGTCCCAGCCCCAACGTGGGTTCGAGAGGACCGAGTTCAGGATCGCGAAGATCACGATCACCGAGAAGACGGTTCCGACGGTCCGCGCCGGGTATTTCGCCGGCACGATACGATAATGCGCGTTGTCGCTCTTTCGCGCGGGTTGCGGCGGCGGCGCATCAAGCGCGCGAAAATCAGTGGTCAGGGTCATGTCAGGTCTCGTCGGGAGTCTGGGGGCGGTCTGACCCGCGCTCTGTCGGATTGGAGGCGCTCAGGCCGCGCTGGCGGCACCCGGCCGTTCGCTGGCCGACGCATGCGGCAGATGCCCGGCGAGCGGGCCGAGCTCCTTTTCAAAGGGGAGCTTAAGATGGACCTCGGGATCGACCGTGATGTCGAAGAGTGGGCGATAGCCGGTCTGCAGGTAGAGTTCCTTGGCTTCGGGCTGCCGGAAGCCGGTCGTCAGGTAGATCCTGCTGTAGCCCTGGCGCTGGGCCTGCGCTTCAAGTTCCTCGACCACCTTGCGGGCCAAGCCCTGGCGACGGAAATCGGCGTGGGTCCAGATCCGCTTCAGCTCGGCCGTGTGCCGGTCGTGGCGCATGAAGGCCCCGCCGCCGATCGTGCGCCCATCGCGAACGAGCAGGACGAAATTGCCATCCGGCGGCGCAAACAGCTCGGCCGGATAGCGGCTCATCTCGGCACCAGGCGGCTCTCCGAAAATGCTGCCATAACGGGTCGCGTATTCCCAGGTCAGCGCTTCGATCAGGGGCTGCGAGCGCGCGTCGAGCGGCGTGGTGTAAATGAAGCTGTCGGCCATGATGGGCTGCCTTTCCGGCGGGTTCAGGAGAGGTAGGCCTGCGCCAGCGCGACCCAGTAGGTCGCCGCGGGCGCCAGGGTGGCGTCGTTGAAGTCGTAGTGAGGGCTGTGCAGGGGTGCGCTGTCGCCGTTGCCGACGAAGAGGTAGCTGCCGGGGCGAGCCTCCGAGATGAAGGCGAAATCCTCGCTGGCAGTGCGTGGCCTGAAATTCCGTTCGATCCGTTCTTCGCCGAAGGCCGCCACCGCAACCTCGCGTGCGAAGGCGGTTTCCGCATCGTGGTTGACCAGCGCGGGGAAGCCGAGCCGGTAGCGGACCTCGGCCCTYGCACCAAAACTCTCGGCCTGGGCACGCACCAGCGCCGGAATGCGCTGCTGCAACTGCTCGCGGACCGTGCTGCTGAAGGAGCGGATCGTCAGCCTGAGCTCGACGCTGTCGGGGATGACATTCGAGGCGGTGCCGCCATGGATCGAGCCGACTGTGACGACGGCGGCCTCCAGCGGGTCGATGTTGCGGGAGACCACGCTCTGCAGCGTCGTGATCACCGCGGCGGCGGCAACGACCGGGTCGACCGTCTCATGGGGAGCGGCTCCGTGTCCCCCCTTGCCGAGCACAGTGATATGGGCCTGATCGACCGAGGCCATCGCCGGACCGGCAATGAAGCCGAATTGTCCGGCCGGAACGCCCGGCCAATTGTGCAGGCCGAAGACGGCGTCGCAGGGGAAACGCTCGAACAGCCCCTCCTCGATGAGCTTGCGGGCGCCGGCGCCGATCTCCTCGGCGGGCTGGAAGATCAGGGTCAGTGTGCCTGAGAAGCGCCCGCTTTCTGCGAGATAGCGCGCTGCCGCAAGCAGGATCGCCGTATGCCCGTCATGGCCGCAGGCATGCATCGCGCCGGCATGGATGCTGGCATGGGCCAGGCCCGTTGCTTCCTGGATCGGCAGAGCATCCATATCGGCACGGATGCCCAGTCGACGCTCGCCGTTGCCGCGCCGGAGCGTCGCCACGATGCCGGTGCCGGCGAGCCCTGTCGTGACCTCGTAGCCCCATCCGGCGAGGTGCTCCGCGACGAGTGCGCTGGTCCGCTTTTCCGCGAAGGCGAGCTCGGGGTGGCGATGAAGATCGCGGCGCAATGCGATGAACGCGTCGGCGAAGGCTGCGACGCCTCGGGCCGCGTCTTCGCGCTCTTGCTGGCCGATGCCGGGTGTGTGAAAGGTCATGTCCTTGCCCCGGCTCAGCCGGCCGAGCGCGCCAGCGCGGCCTGCTGTGGCGCAGGTTCGCCAACTTGGCGGCTTTCCCGGCGCGGCAGACCGAGATGGTCGCGTAGCGTGGTGCCGGGCAGGCTGCGGTCATAGACGCCGCGCTCTTCGAGCACCGGGATGACGAGTCGGGCGAAGTCGTCGAAACCCTCGGCAATCACGGGAAAGCCCAGGATGAAGCCATCTGCCGCCTGCTGTTCGACGCGGTCGATGATCCGTTCGGCGACGGCCCCGGCGGTGCCGATGAAATCGGTCCGCGGTGTGGTGGCTTCGAGAGCGACCTCGCGCAGGCTCAGGCCCTTCAGGGCCGCATTGCGCTTGATGCGGTCCGTGGTCGAGCGGAAGCTGTTCTTGCCGATCTCGCCCAGCTCGGGGAATGGCTGATCGAGCGGGTAGGTGCTGAAATCGTGATGGTCGAAGAAGCGGCCAAGATAGAGCAGGGCCTCGTCGATCGAGACGAGGTCGCGGATGGCGCGGTATTTCTCCTCGGCTTCCCGCTCGGTCGCTCCCACGATCGGGCCGATGCCCGGGAAGACCTTGATGTCGCTCGCGCTGCGGCCATGGGCGATGGCGCTGTTCTTGATGCTGCGATAGAAGCCCTGGGCCTCCTCGAGTGCGACATTGTTGCTGAAGACGGCATCCGCGTGCTTGCCGGCAAGCCCGATCCCAGCGTCGGAGGCGCCTGCCTGGAAGACGACCGGCTGCCCTTGCGCGGAGCGGGAAATGTTCAGCGGCCCCTCGACCTGGAAGAAGCGGCCCTTGTGCCCCAGCGTGTGGAGCTTGGCCTTGTCGAAGAAGACGCCGTTCTCGCGGTCCCGCGGGAAGGCATCGTCGTCCCAGGAATCCCAAAGGCCCTTGATGACATCGAGATATTCGGTGGCGATCTCATAGCGGAGGGCATGCTCCGGATGCGGCCGGCTATAGTTGCGGCCCGAGCCTTCGAGCGGCGAGGTCACCGCATTCCAGCCGGCGCGCCCGCCCGAGATCAGATCAAGCGAGGCGAACTGGCGCGCGATGGTGAAGGGATCGCTGTAGGAGGTCGAGACGGTGCCGACGAGGCCGAGCTTGCTGGTCGAAGCAGCCAGCGCCGACAGGATCGTCAGCGGCTCGAAGCGGTTCAGGAAATGCGGGATCGACTTGTCGTTGATGTAGAGCCCGTCGGCGACAAAGGCGAAGGCGATGCCGGCACTCTCCGCCTTGCGCGCGGTGCGGACGAAGAAGTCGAAATTGACGCTGGCATCGGCAGGGCTGCTGGGATGGCGCCAGGAGTTCATATGGCTGCCCGGGCCCTGCAGCATGATGCCGAAAGTGATGGGTTTCTTGCTCATGGAACGTGCTCCGGTGGAGAAAGTGGTCAGGCCGCGGCCGTCAGGACTTCGTCGGCGAGCAGCGCGATCGACGCGAGCCGCTGCTGCCGGGCGGCTGCCGGCGTATCGAGGATGAATTCAGCGATGCCGAAGCGCCGGTGCAGCGCATCGAGCTCGCGCCGGACCCGGCCCGGCGTGCCGGCGACGATGCTCGGGCGGCGCAACTCCGTGCGGTAGGAGGTCACGCCCGCTTGCCGGGCGTATTCCGCGGCCTGCGCTTCGCTGCCGACATTGAGAGCCTGACCATCGTTGAGGTAGAGACGCACGATCTGCAGCCCGTCCGCGATCCGTTCGGCTTCCACGTTGCTCTCGGCGGCCAGCGCGGTCACCGCGAGGAGCGGCGTGCCAGGGCCTCCTGCATTGGCGAAGGCCTCGATGCTTGCCTCGATCGCTGCGTGATCGCCATTGAGCTGACCGGCAAAGACGAACTGCCAGCCCTGTTCGGCGGCAAGTCGCGCGCTTTCCGGGCTGCCGCCGAGCAGGAAGCGCTGCGGCACCTCGGGCGGGATTGGCGCTACAAGGGGCCGGTCGAGGGCCTGGCCAGCGTCCGTTCCGTGATCGAGATAGGCGCCGAGTTGGCGCAACTGCGTGCCGAACTCGCGCCGGACGGCGGGATCATGTCCCCATTGCAGCGCGCGCGTGGCCAGTGGCAGTCCGCCCGGCGCCTTGCCGATGCCGAGATCGACCCGGCCCGGTGCGAGTGAGGCGAGGACGTGGAAGTTCTCCGCCACCTTGTAGGGGCTGTAATGCTGGAGAAGGACGCCGCCCGACCCGACCCGAATGCGCGAGGTGCTGGCCAGGATATAGGCCGCCAGCACTTCCGGAGAGGAACTGGCGACGCCCGCCATGCCATGATGCTCGGCGAGCCAGAAACGGTGATAGCCCCAGCGCTCCGCATTCTGAGCAAGTGCGACCGAGCGGGCGAGGGCGATGCTGCCGGTCTCGTCGTCGAAGACGGGGCTCTTTTCGAGCAGGCTGAGGCGATAGGTCATTGGAGCGGCCTTCGTGAATGCAGGTCTGCGTGCGGGTTTGGGGCGGGTGGAATCAGAGCGCCCGCAGGCCGAGCGCCGCCGCGGCCTCGTCCGCCATCCAGCCGAGGCGCTCGTAGTCGCCCCGCCAGTAGACGAGGGCCGCTTCGTCGGCGCCGAATCTGACGGCCCGCACGCGGCCGATGACGATGCTGTGGGAATGGCGCTCGATCAGTTCCTCGACTTCGCAGTCGAGGGAGGCGAGCGTGCCCACCAGGAGTGGGGCGCCGGTTGCGGCGGTGGTCCATTCGGCGTGCCGGAAGCGCTCGACGCCCTTCTCGCCGTTCCGTCCGGCGAAGCGATCCGCGATCTGCTTCTGCGCCGCATTCAGGAAGTTGATGCCGAAGGTGCGATACCGCTGCAGGGTCGGATAGCTCGACGATGTGCGGTTGAGTCCGAACATGACGGTCGGAGGCTCGGCCGAGAGCGAGGCGACCGAGGTCGCCGTGAGGCCGGTCCGATCCTCGCCTGCGCCGGTCGTGATGACACTGACCCCGCCAGCGAGGTGGCGGAAAGCGGCACGGAATGCTGCTGCTTCGTCGCGAATCGTGGGCGAAGCTGTTGGCAAGCGCGTGACGATGCTCATGGGGAATCCTTCAAGCCATGCGGGCGGGTTTGGACGCAGCGATCTCGCAACGGCTGTCGATCAAGCCGTGCGTTCGCCGACCGAGCCGGCCAGCGGCCGAGCCGAAAAGAGKGGTGGTGGGACGTTCCGAGCGGGCCAGAACACTGTCTGACCCAAATCCGAGGCGTCGACGGTGTTCGGCATGGCTCCGCCCCGGCCGAGCTGAGCGGCGTTACCCACGCGGGATCAGGAGGAGCGGGGCGCGGTGCCGTTCAGGCCCGGCACGCAGGAGCGTTCAACATCGATGCGCCCGATCAGACGCAGTTTTATGAATATAAAGTGGAATTCTCTTCGATGTTGATTCAGTCATGAACGTGTCTCCAGCAATCGGGAGCCCACGAATGCATTCGTGGTGCTTTTAGCTTTGGTGACGCGGTGCAAGCTGCTCCAGCAAATCCCGCGATCGACACCGTCGATACTATGATCATTCTGCATCAGGTTGCTTCGGTCAATGAAACGTCTTTTCAAAGATCGCTCTCGAACCGGGATAAACGCCTCTGGACGGCGAGGTGCTCGAAAGGCTTTGCCTCATGCGCTGGACGTACGTGACCTGCGGGGCATCCCGCCTTCGTCAGCGCGCAACTCCGACATTGCTGGCGCACCGGCAGCGCGCTGGGCAGAGACGCAAGGTCACCATTCCAGCTTGGCGAACACTCGCAAGATGGCTGCCCTGGCTTTCATCCAACAGTCATCCCGGCGTCATCCAGGCGACCTAGGCAGGCGGCCTCACAGCTGGATTGCCGAGAATGAAACGCCAGAATGTTCTCCTGATCGTCGTCGACCAATGGCGCGCCGATTTCATACCGCATCTGATGCGGGCCGAGGGGCGCGATCCCTTCCTGAAGACGCCGAATCTCGATCGCCTTTGCGCGGAGGGCGTGACCTTCCGCAACCATGTCACGGCCTGCGTGCCTTGCGGTCCGGCCCGGGCCAGCCTGCTCACCGGCCTCTACCTGATGAACCACCGCGCCGTGCAGAACACGGTGCCGCTCGACCAGCGCCATTTCAATCTCGGCAAGGCGCTGCGCGCCATCGGCTATGATCCTGCGCTGATCGGCTACACCACGACGACGCCCGACCCGCGTGCGACCTCGAAGAACGACCCGCGCTTCCTCGTGCTCGGCGACCTGATGGACGGTTTCCGTTCGGTCGGCGCCTTCGAGCCCAATATGGACGGCTATTTCGGCTGGGTGGCGCAGAACGGCTTCGAACTGCCGGAAAAGCGCGAGGATATCTGGCTGCCGGAGGGCGAGGACTCGGTGCCGGGCGCGACCGACAAGCCGTCGCGCATCCCCAAGGAATTCTCCGACTCGACCTTCTTCACCGAACGCGCGCTGACCTATCTGAAGGGGCGCGCCGGCCGGCCGTTCTTCCTGCATCTCGGCTATTATCGTCCGCATCCGCCCTTCGTTGCGCCGGCGCCCTATCACGCGATGTACCGCCCGGAGGATATGCCCGGGTTGGTGCGGGCGGAATCACCGGAAGCCGAGGCGGCTCAGCATCCGCTGACCAAGTTCTACATCGACTCGATCAAGCGCGGCTCCTTCTTCCACGGCGCAGAAGGCTCGGGCGCGACCTTGGACGAGGCTGAAATCCGCCAGATGCGGGCGACCTATTGCGGCCTGATCACCGAGATCGACGACTGCCTCGGCCGGGTTTTCGCCTATCTCGACGAGACCGGGCAGTGGGACGACACGTTCATCGTCTTCACCAGCGATCATGGCGAGCAGCTCGGCGACCACCACCTGCTCGGCAAGATCGGCTTCAACGACGAGAGCTTCCGCATTCCGTTGGTGGTGAAGGACCCGCGCGGAGCGGATGAGCGTCGCGGTGCGATCGAGGCCTCCTTCACCGAGAGTGTCGACGTGATGCCGACCATTCTCGACTGGCTCGGCGGCGAGGCGCCGCGCGCCTGCGACGGGCGCTCGGTGATGCCGTTCCTCAGCGAGGGACGGCCGGCGGATTGGCGCAGCGAGCTGCACTACGAATACGATTTCCGCGACGTGCACTACTCCCAGCCGGAGCAGGTGCTGGGCCTCCACATGGATCAGTCCAGCCTCTGCGTGATCCAGGACGAGCACTACAAATACGTCCATTTCGCCGCGCTGCCGCCGCTCTTCTTCGACCTCGCCAAGGATCCGCACCAGTTCGTCAATCTGGCCGAGGACCCGGCCTATGACGCCCTGGTGCGCGACTATGCCCAGAAGGCGCTGTCCTGGCGGCTGATCCATGCCGACCGGACCCTGACCCATTTCCGCTCCGGCCCGCGCGGGCTCGAGGAGCGCGCTCCCAACGCCACCCCCTCAGGAGATGAACAATGGTCGGTTCCTTCACGCGTCGCGGCGCAATAGCGCTCGGCGGCTCGGCCCTCATTCTGCCGCGCTTTGCGATCGCGCAGGCCGATAACCGGCCCTCGATCACCATCGCAGTGCAGAAGATCGCCAATTCCAACACGCTCGACGTGCTGCGCGAGCAGTCCAATGTCGGTGAGCGTGTCTTCTTCTCGTCGATCTGGGAGGGGCTGATCGGCCGCAACTGGCTCGGCAATCTCGAGACGGTTCCCGGTCTTGCCACCGAGTGGAAGCGCATCGACGACAAGACCGTCGAGCTCAAGCTGCGCCGCGGCGTGAAGTTCCATAACGGCGATGAGCTGACGGCGGAGGACGTCGCGTTCTCCTTCAGCAAACAGCGCATGTTCGGCGACACGCAGCCGTCGCAAGGCAAGACGATCTCGGTCGACTTCGTCGTGGGTGGTGGCCGCGCCAACAAGGAACTGCCGGCGGAAGTGCCGGCGGTGGCGCGCCGCTCCTGGCCGGCTCTGCTCGGCATCGAGATCGTCGACAAATACACGGTGCGCTTCGTCAACGGCACGCCCGACGTGACGATGGAGGGCCGCATCTCGCGCTATGGCAGCGAGATCATGAATCGTCGCGCCTTCGAAGAGGCGAAGACCTATAGCGACTGGGCGACCAGGCCGGTCACGACAGGCCCCTACCGGATCGCCGAGTATCGCCCGGACGTCTCGCTGTTGCTCGAGGCCCATGACGAGTACTGGGGTGGCCGCCCGCCGCTGAAGTCGATCCGTTTTGTCGAGGTGCCGGAGACGGCGTCCCGCATCAACGGGCTGCTCTCCGGCCAGTACCAGTTCGCCTGCGATATCCCGCCGGACCAGATCTCGCAGATCGAGAAGAATCCCGCCTTCGAGGTACAGGGCGGGACCATCCTCAATCACCGCCTGACGGTGTTCGACAAGAACCATGCGCAGCTGCAAAATCCGCTGGTTCGCCGCGCCATGACACATTCGATCGACCGGCAGGCGATCGTCGAATCGCTTTGGGCCGGCCGTACCGTCGTGCCGAAGGGGCTGCAATGGCCCTATTATGGCGAGATGTACCACGCCGATTGGGCGGTGCCGGCCTTCGATCTGAAGCTGGCGCGCGAGCTGGTCAAGCAGTCCGGCTACAAGGGCGATCCGATCCCCTATCGGCTGCTCAACAACTACTACACCAACCAGACTGCCACGGCGCAGGTCCTGGTCGAGATGTGGAAAGAGGCGGGGCTCAACGTCGAAATCCAGGTCAAGGAGAACTGGCAGCAGATTCTCGAGCGCACGCCGACCCGGGCGGTACGCGACTGGTCGAATTCGGCGCCCTTCAACGATCCCGTCTCCTCGATCGTCGCCCAGCACGGTCCAAACGGCCAGCAGCAGCAGGCCGGCGAATGGCGCAATGACGAGATGAACACGCTCTCGGTCGAACTCGAAACCTCGACCGACCGCGCCCGCCGCAAGGCTGCGTTCCGCCGCATGCTGGAAATCGCGGAGCGCGAGGACCCGGCCCCCCGAAAGGGCGCGCCGTTTTCTGTTTCCGATGACTTCTGGAGGGTTCCTTGACCCATCTGACACGCCGCCATGCGCTTGGCCTCGGCGCGGCCTCGACTGGTGCCCTGATCCTGCCGCGCTTCGCGATCGCGCAGGCCGATAACCGGCCCTCGATCACCATCGCGGTCCAGAAGATCGCCAATTCCAACACGTTGGAAACGCTGCGCGAGCAGTCCAATGTCGGCACTCGCACCTTCTACAGCTATGCCGAGAGCCTGCCTTCCCGGGCTTCGAGAAAATCGAGATCGTCGATCCGCAGACCGTCCGCTTCGTCAACAAGACACCCGACGTGACGCTCGAAGGCCGTATCTCGCGCAATGTCGGCATCATCGTCTCGCGCAAGGCCTTTGCCGAGGCTGGAAGCTGGCTCGACTGGGCGCGCAAGCCCGTCGGCACAGGGCCCTATGGGATCGCCGAGTTCAAGCCGGACCAGTCGCTGACGCTCGTCGCGCATGACGCCTACTGGGGCGGCCGGCCGCCGCTTAGGCAGATCCGGTTTGTCGAGGTGCCGGAAACGGCGTCCCGCATCAACGGTCTGCGTTCGGGCGAGTATGACTTTGCCTGCGATATCCCGCCTGACCAGATCAGCGAGATCGAGAAGAACCCGCGTCATGAGGTGCTCGGCGGCCTGATCGCCAATCACCGCCTGACGACCTTCGACAAGACGCACCCGCAGCTCGAGAACCCGCTGGTGCGTCGGGCCATGACCCATGCCATCGACCGCCAGACCATCGTCGATGCGCTCTGGGGCGGGCGCACCCGCGTGCCCAAGGGCCTGCAATGGGAGTTCTACGGCGACATGTTCATCGCCGATTGGGCGGTCCCGGCCTTCGATCCCAAACTCGCCCGCGAACTGGTGAAGCAGTCGGGCTACAAGGGCGACACGATTCCTTACCGGCTGCTCAACAATTACTATACCGGCCAGGTTTCAACGGCGCAGGTGCTGATCGAGAGCTGGCGCGAGATCGGCCTGAACGTCGAAATCGAAAGCAAGGAGAACTTCCCGCAGGTTCTGGCAAAGGGGCCGACGCGGGCGGTACGCGACTGGTCGAACAGCGCCGCCTTCAACGATCCTGTCGCCTCGATCACCGCCCAGCACGGCCCGACCGGCCAGCAATGGCAGATTGGCGAATGGCGCAACGACGAGATGGGCAAGCTGTCCGACGAGCTTGAAACTTCGACCGACCGTGCCAGGCGCAAGGCGATGTTCCGCCGCATCCTGGAAATCTGCGAGCGTGAGGACCCCGCCTATACCGTGCTGCACCAGACAGCGAATTTCACGGCGAAGCGCCGGGATATCCAGTGGAAGGCGGCACAGGCCTTCGTCATGGATTTCAGGGCGCGCAATTGGGGCGGGATCCGCTCGTGAGCACGATGTTGGACAGGTTCGGCAGCGTCGCTGACCCGCTGGTCGAGATCAATGGACTGACGGTCGCCTTCGACGGCGTGAAGGTGTTGCACGGCATCGATCTCTCGGTCGCACGCGGCGAGGCGGTCGGCCTGGTCGGCGAGTCCGGCTGCGGCAAATCGGTGACCTGGCTGGCAGCCCTCGGCCTGCTGCCGAAGAAGGCGAGCGTCTCCGGCAATGTCAGGCTGGGCAGCACGGAACTGATCGACGCCGAACCGGACGTGCTGGACACGGTGCGTGGTGGGCGCATTGCCATGATCTTCCAGGATCCGGCGAGCGCGCTCAACCCGGTCCTTCGCCTCGGCAAGCAGGTGGGCGAGGCCCTGGCGCTGCATGGCGGCCTCTCGGGTGCGGCGATCAGGGCGGAGGCGAAACGCCTGTTCGATCTCGTCGGGATTCCAGACGCGGCGCGCCGCCTCGACGCGTTCCCGCATGAGCTCTCGGGTGGCCAGAACCAGCGCGTAATGATCGCCATGGCGCTCGCCGGCAAACCCGACCTGCTCGTGGCCGACGAACCGACCACGGCGCTCGATGCCACCATCCAGGCGCAGATCCTCGAGCTGTTGACCAAGATCCGGCGCGAGACCGACATGGCGCTCGTGCTGATCAGCCATGATCTCGGCGTGATATCGCAGACCTGCGACCGGGTCTGCGTGATGTATGCCGGGCGGATCATCGAGACCGCCGAGGCTCAGTCGCTGTTCGACGAGCCGCTGCATCCCTACACGCAGGGCTTGATCGCGGCGCTGCCGCCGCTGGAAGGCGTGCGCCGCAGGCTCGACCCGATCGAGGGCAATGTGCCCGAGCCTTGGAACCTGCCACCCGGCTGCGCCTTCGCGCCACGTTGCCCACGGCGGGGCGAGGCCTGCGACGCAGGCGTGCCACCGCTGGCCTGGAAGGCGCCGGGACGCTTTGCGGCCTGCATCAAGGCGCTTCAAGCGGAACCTGTCCGTCCGCGGAAGCCGGTCTACGCATGAGCGCTCCCTTGCTTCAGACGAGAAATGTCGCGCGCTGCTACGGCATGCGCAAAGGCCTGCTGGGCCGATCTATCGAGGTGCGCGCCGTCGACGGCGTCTCGCTGACGGTCGAGCGTGGCCGGACGCTTGGCCTCGTCGGTGAATCCGGCTCCGGCAAATCGACCACGGGCCGGCTCGCGCTCGGGCTCGAGAAGCCCGACGCGGGGGATGTTCTGTTCAACGGCGCTCCGATGCCGGCCACGGACACCTTGGCCTGGCGCCAGATGCGCGCGCGCATGCAGATGATCTACCAGGACCCGCTGGGCGCGCTCGACCGGCGTCTCCAGATCGTCGAACAGGTGCGCGAGCCCTTCGACGTGCATGGGCTCGGCGAGCCGAAGGAGCGTGAGGCGCTGGCCTTCGCGTTGCTGCAATCGGTCGGCCTGCGCGCCGACCAGGGC
>NZ_JBFTZN010000124.1:0-15615 GCF_056406775.1 Allobosea sp. P1_A7 | reverse complement strand
ATCTGATGGAGGACCCGGAAACGCGGAGCCGCCAGGTCGCCGTGGTCTATCAGGACTTTACGGTGCGCTGCCGCATGCGCCGCGTCGGTCAATCCTCGCTCAGCCTCGATGACTTCCGCCGGCGGCTTGCCGTAGCCCGCGCAGGCGCGAGTGAGGACATCACGGCGTCCCATGCCTGGCAGGTCTCGCTCGACGCCGCAGCCACCCTGCCGGACGACCTCCAGAGCCTGTTTCTCTACATTGCCCGCACCGCGATCGAGGGCGCTCCCGCCCCGACCGACGCCGAACTCGCCGAGGTCTATGGCAGCCATTCGCCGGGCCGCGCCCGCCGCGTTCTGGGTTATATCGAGGAGCGTGGGCTCCTCGTCTGCCATGTCGATTTTCGCGGCCAACGCACGCTGGCATTGCCGACGATCGGCGTCGAGACTGCGCCAGGCCAGGCGCAGCCGCGCAGCACCAAGGGGATGCCGCGCGGTCTCAGGGCCTGACCCGCGGCTCAGTGGCCCTTGCCGGCCGGCAGAGTGATCTTGTCGACCCAGGCGATCCCCATGGCCGAGAAGATGAAGACGACGTGGATCACCGTCTGCAGGATGACCCCGGTCTCGGTGTAATTCGTCACCCGCCCCGTATTGCCGATATTGCCGGCCTCGATGAAGGTCCTGAGCAGGTGGATAGACGAGATGCCGATGATCGCCATAGCGAGCTTGATCTTCAGGACGCTCGCATTGACATGGCTCAGCCATTCCGGCTGATCGGGGTGACCATGGAGCTTCAGGCGCGAAACGAATGTCTCGTAGCCGCCCACGATGACCATGATCAGCAGGTTGGAGATCATCACCACATCGATCAGCCCGAGGACGACCAGCATGATCTGCTGCTCGCCGAACTGCGTCGCATGTGTAACGAGGTGGACCAGTTCCTTCAGGAACAGGAAGACATAGACGCATTGCGCGACGATGAGGCCGAGATAGAGCGGCACCTGCAGCCAGCGCGAGCCGAAAATGATCATCGGCAACGGCTTCATCGCCTCGGCAGGGGGCAGCGTCGGGTTCTGGTGCAGCATAGAGTGGTTCCGGATGCGGGAAGGGATCGTGTTGCGAAGCAACATCATGCCGTCGCTAGATGGTGCGGAAGCGCCTGCGAGACAAGCGCCAATCCTGAGCCGAACTTTGCATCGAAATGCTGAAATGCGATGACGAAGCGCCGTAAGGATGAAATTTCACGGATCTTGACGGTCGGGGCTTTCACGCCGTCGCCTTGCACTATAAAATTGCCATGGATTGGAGGAACACTGGCGTTCCTCTCACGTTCGAGAGGAAAGGAGAAAGTTTCGTCATGATCAAGACCCTCGCCATCGCCACCGCGCTGCTAGGAGGCGTCGTTCTGACCGCCCCGGCGAGCGCCGCGCCGTTGAGCGCGACGACTGGCTCAGCAGCGGCTGTCGCCGAATCGGGCAAGGATCTGATTCAGAGCGTGCAGTACCGGAGATATTACGGCCCCGGCTACGGCTACCGCGGCGGCTATTATCGCGGCGGACGCGGTGCGGCCGTCGGTGCCGGCATTGCAGCGGGCGCCATCGGCGCACTGGCAGCTGGCGCATTGCTTGCGCCTGGTCCGGTCTACGCCGCTCCGGCCCCTGTCTACGGCGGCCCCGTCTATGGTGGCCCGGTTTATGCCTCCCCGGATGCCGATGCAGTCGCCTATTGCGCGCGCCGGTTCCGCAGCTACGACCCCGAGACCGGAACCTATATCGGCGCGGGCGGCGTGGTGCGCGCCTGTCCCTGAGCGCTGACGCGCATTCAGCGCCACGACATCGAGCCTCTCCATGGCGACATGGGGAGGTTTTTGATGGGGAGATGTGCTGTTTGGGCACGGATACTGACGCCATTTGGCATGACCGGCACCACTGCAGGGTTGTCAGCGGCCGATCTCTGACGCTTATTCAGCCCTCGACCTGACTCGGAGCCAGCCCGTTGCGCATTGCCACCTGGAACGTCAATTCGGTCCGCCAGCGGCTTGGCCATCTGCTCGATTTCCTCAGGGAATCCGAGCCCGACGCCCTATGCCTGCAGGAGCTGAAATGCGTCGACGGGGATTTCCCGCGGCGCGAAATCGAGGAGGCCGGCTGGCAGGTCGAGACCCATGGCCAGAAGACCTTCAACGGCGTCGCGATTCTCAGCCGCGCCAGGCTCGAGGATGTCCGCCGCGGCTTGCCGGGAGACGATGCCGACGAGCAGGCTCGCTATCTCGAGGGCGTGCTGGCCTATGCCGGTGGCGTAGTCCGTATCGCCTCGATCTACCTGCCGAACGGCAATCCGCCCAATACCGAGAAATATCCCTATAAGCTTGGCTGGATGCGCCGCCTGACCACCCATGCGCAAATGCTGCTTGCCCAGGAAGAGCCGCTGGTCCTGGCCGGCGATTACAACGTCATCCCCGAGCCACGCGATGCACGCGACCCCGCGGCCTGGGTCGATGACGCGCTGTTCCTCCCGCAGACCCGGGCCGCCTTCCGCGGGCTCGTTAATCTCGGTTTCACCGAAGCGCTGCGCTCGACCACGGATTCCGGCGGGCTTTACACCTTCTGGGATTATCAGGCTGGCGCCTGGCAGCGGAACAACGGCATCCGGATCGACCATCTGCTGCTTTCGCCGCACGCTGCAGACAGGCTTGCCGCTGTCTCGATCGCCAAACATGTCCGCGGCTGGGACAAGCCGTCGGATCATGTGCCGGTCATCGTGGAGTTGAAGGCAGCGTGATCAGCGCGTCCTTGCGCGGCTATTGCCCGGACCAAGCGTCGTCCGCGTCGCATGGAACGGCTTGTCAGTAGCAGACCAATACGCGGCGAGCGACGGCGTAACCCCACTGGTCGTAGTGCTGCTGCCACGCATAGTAGCAGCCGTCATTGTAATAGGTGTTGTAGTAATAGGGCGCCCCGACGCCGAATGCGAAGGCCGGGCCGACGAAGAACCGGTTATGGTTGAACCGCTGTTGGTGGAAGAAAACCGACCGACCGGCAAAGACTGGGCGGGCAAAACCGGGATGGGCGAAACCGCCCCCTCCGAAGCCAGCCATTCGGCCGCCGCCGCCGTGGAAGGCCATGTGGAAGCCTCCGCCACCGCCATGGAAGCCTCCGCCACCCTGGAAGCCGCCGCCGCCGCCGAACCGCGCCTCGGCTGGCGCCGACCATGCGATGACACCGACTGCCATGACCGCGGCGAAAGCAGCGGCAGTCGTCTTGGTGATGCTGAGCATTGAGGTCATGACGAATCTCCCATCAAGTGAGCCTCGCCTTGCGGTGAATCTCCGCCTTACCGCATGAACATACGATGAACATTGATCCGTGTTCAGGCCTCGGACAAGCCGGCGCCATCACATCTCGGTGTGCGCCCGTTTCGCCCGGCGCGGCCCGCTTCCGGAATTGTGCGGCCGCCGAAGAGCAGACGGCGCGCGCCAGAAAACCGGCGCGGTTCGCGGCAGCTCCGACTGGCGACATCCGGAGCCGGGGCGCGAGCAACGGTTTTCCCACGCAACGACAAGGCGAGGATGTATGCAGGGCTGAAGGAGAGAGCGATGCGGTGGGCACGGCAGGGCGTACTTGCCCGCCATGCGTTACGCCGCCGCGTGGGGCGGCCAGAGACGTCGGTGTACGGCTTTCAGCGTTCGCTGGAGCGGCCTGCAACCTGCTGGCGCTCAACCAGCGATAGCGCCGCGTTGCGGTCACTCACGGAAGCCGCAGCGAAGGCCGCGTCATAGCGCTCGAAGATCCAGGCTTCACGCGCCGGATCGGCAGCATCGCGTGCCAGAGCCAGCCACATCAGCCCTTGTGAGACCTGACGCGGAACGCCATCGCTGCCACGAACCAGCATGTCGCCAAAAACGGCACGCGCCGGCACATGCCCCTTCTCGGCTGCAAGCTTCATCCAGCGCGCTGCCTGCCGCTGGTCGCGGCCGGTGCCCTGCCCGTTCATGTAGAGCCGGGCAAGATTGTACTGCCCGTCGGGATCGCCGAAATAGGATGCGGCATAGTGGAACATATCGAAGGCCCGGTCGATATTGGGCTTCACATAGGAGCCCTTGATGCCGTCCGTGAAATAGCTGCCGAGCGCTACGAAGGCGCTGCCAACGATACGCCCGTCGGCCGTGCCGGGAATCGCATCGGCATTCTCGTCCGCAATCTTCGAGAAGTACTCGAAGGCCTTCAGATCATTGCTGGGAACGCCTTCGCCACCGGCATACATCCGGCCGAGCTTGTACTGGGCAGTGAGGTGGCCGTGAGCCGCGGCATATTCGAGCGCGCGCACGGCGCCGGCCTGATCACCAGCCGTCGAATCGCGCATCCAGGCCTTCAGCGCATCGCGCGCGCTGGCGAAGGGCGCCAACGGCAGCGCGGCATGCGCGGCGGGAGCGTTCGGCGCAGGCGCCAGCACGCGGCCATTGGGGAGGGCCTGCAGGCCCGCGGGAGGCGGCCCCTCGGGCTCCGGCAGCGGAGCGCCCGGAATCGAGCGCGGCGGGATCGGTGCCCGGCCCATGACATCCTGCGACCAGGCTGCCGACTGGCAGCCCAGGATCAGGAATGTTCCAGCTATGATGGTCTCAGATATCCGCATAGCAATGGGTTTCTGCCGCCCCTCCTGGGTGGGTCACGGCCCCGCCCTTGGCGGAGCCGACCGTTTGCGCGTATTTCCACAGCGCGCCCGAATTGTAGTCKGTCCTGCGCGGTTTCCAGGCCTTACGACGCTCCTCAAGTTCGGCATCAGAAAGGCGGCACGCGAGCTTTCCTGTGATGGCATCGAGCTCGATAATGTCACCATCGCGGATGAGGCCGATCGGCCCGCCAACGGCGGCTTCGGGGCCGACATGGCCGACGCAGAAACCGCGGGTCGCGCCGGAGAATCGCCCGTCCGTGATCAGCGCGACCTTGTCGCCCATGCCCTGGCCGTAGAGGGCCGCGGTCGTCGACAGCATCTCGCGCATGCCGGGGCCGCCCTTGGGGCCCTCGTAGCGGATGACCAGCACGTCGCCGACCTTGTACTCGCGATTGGTGACGGCCCTGAAGGCGTCCTCCTCGCAGTCGAAGCAGCGGGCCGGCCCGGTGAAGACCAGGCTCTCGGCCGGCATGCCCGCGATCTTCACGATCGCGCCCTCAGGGGCGAGATTGCCCTGCAAACCGACGACACCGCCATTGTCGGACAACGGCTTGTTGGCGGGGCGGATTACGTCCTGCTCATCGTTCCACTTCACCGAAGCGAGGTTTTCGGCAATCGTGCGGCCGGTCACGGTCATGCAGTCGCCATGCAGGTAGCCATGGTCGAGCAGGGTCTTCATCAACAGCGGAATGCCGCCGACTTCGAACATGTCCTTGGCGACATATTTCCCACCTGGCTTCAGGTCGGCGATGTAGGGGGTCTTCTTGAAGATCTCGGCGACGGCGAAGAGATCGAAATCGATGCCGCATTCATGTGCGATCGCCGGCAGGTGCAGCGCACCATTGGTCGAGCCGCCCGAGGCCGCCACGACCATGGCCGCATTCTCCAACGCCTTGCGGGTGACGATGTCGCGCGGGCGGATGTTCCTGGCGATCAGCTCCATCACCATCTCGCCGGCGGTGTAGCAGAAGGTGTCGCGCACATCGTAGGGCGCAGGCGCGCCACAGGAATAGGGCAGCGCAAGGCCGATAGCCTCGGCAACCGTCGCCATGGTGTTGGCGGTGAACTGGGCGCCGCAGGAGCCCGAGGACGGGCAGGCTGCCTCCTCCAGTTCCTTCAGGTCCTCGTCCGACATGGCGCCGACGGAGTGTTTGCCGACGGCCTCGAACACGTCCTGGACGGTGACCGGCTTGCCCTTGAAGGTGCCCGGCAGGATCGAGCCGCCATAGATGAAGATCGACGGCACGTTGAGGCGAACCATCGCCATCATCATGCCCGGAAGCGACTTGTCGCAACCGGCAAGGCCGACCAGCGCGTCATAGCAATGGCCACGCATGGTGAGCTCGACCGAGTCGGCGATGCATTCGCGCGAGGCCAGCGACGACTTCATGCCCTGGTGGCCCATGGCGATGCCGTCGGTCACCGTGATGGTGCAGAACTCGCGCGGCGTGCCCGCGGCCGAAGCAACGCCCTTCTTGACGGCCTGGGCCTGGCGCATCAGCGAAATATTGCAGGGAGCCGCCTCGTTCCAGCAGGACGCAACGCCGACGAAGGGCTGCGCGATCTGCTTCGAGGTCATCCCCATCGCATAGTAGTAGGAACGATGCGGAGCGCGCGCCGGCCCGACGCTGACATGCCGGCTGGGTAGCTTCGACTTATCGAAAACGCGCGCGTCCATTCTACCTGTCCTCGCTCCACCCTGCGCTTGCAGTGCGCGGCAGATGTGCCACGCAGCCCGCGCCAGGCGCAACGTTCAGTCTCTTTGCAGGCTCGGGAAGGACATAATCTTCCAACCGGACAAACCMGACTTTAAATCATCTAAATCTCAGTGACTTAACGTCCCTCTTTGCTGGGGGCGCTTTGTGGCGGCATCGCGGCATCTGATCCAGCTCAGGACAGCGCGCATGCGATGCCTCAGCGGTGTTGCCACGATGTCACAATTTGAGGAACCGCAGCTCAGAGAACCATGGGCAGGACGAAGAACCCGCCAACGACCACCACGAGCAGAAGCGTCACGCTGAGCGGCAGGTGCCTCTGGATGAAGATGCGGATGTTGTCGCCGTAGAAGCGTAGCGCGAGCGCGATCATGGCGAAGAAGGTGACGCGTGAGATCACCATGCCGATGGTGAACTTCCAGATGTCGAAATGCAGGAAGCCCGACATGATCGTGACGATCTTGAACGGGATCGGCGTCAGCCCCTTGGTGACGAGCACCCAGAACCAGAAATCCTGCGAACTCGAGATCAGATGGGCGGCCTTGTCCTGAAGCCCGTAGATGCTGATCAGCCAGACGCCGACGGATTCATACAGGAAGGCGCCGATCGCATAGCCGAGATAGCCCCCCGTGACGGCGCCGAGCGAGCAGATCCCGGCGTAGAACCAGGCCCGGTCCGGCCGCGCGATGCACATCGGCAGCAGCAGCGGAATCGGAGGCAACGGGCTGACCGAGCTCTCGACAAAAGTCAGGGCGAAGAGCAGCCACGGCGCGGCGGGGTGGGATGCGTAGGAAACGCACCAATCATAAGCTCGCTTGAGCATGCGTCGGTTCAGTGTCTCGTGCAGTGGATCGAACGGCGCATGGCAGACTTGCACCCCGCGCGCATCTAATCGTGTCCCCGGGAATTTGCCAGAGGTCTCTTAGTTCAAGGTCAATTTGGCGACCGATTCATGTCCTGATACGGGCAGCGCAGACAGCGGTTCATTTCGGCGACATCCCCGGTTTTCCGGCCTCGACGACGAAGCTGGCACGGGTCGAGATCGCGGCTCCGGCAGTGGTAACCCGGTCCAGCACGCGGTAATCGGCCTGCCAGCCGCCTTGTGAAAGGGTATGGCGCATGTAGCCGCGCTGATTGTTGAAGAACCMGATATGCGGGTTCTTTTGCAGGGCGACCTCTCCCGCCTTTGTCGTGTCGGCTCCGTCGCCGCCCGAGGTGATCGAGGTGGCRACGAACTCGACGCCAAGCGTCCTGGACTTGGGATCGTCGAAATTGGCCTTGAGCTCGCCCGCCCAGTTCTGGTGGATGTCTCCGGTGAGCACGACTGCGTTGGCCGTGCCAGCGCTCTCCAGCGTGTCGAACAGACGCTGGCGTGCCGCCACTGCACCGTCCCATTTATCCATGCTGTAGCCGACCTTCCTGGGGTCGGGATCGCGGTCGTGGCGCATCACCATGACCTGCTGAGCCAGCACGTTCCATCGCGCTCTCGAACTGCGCAGGCCCTCGGCAAGCCAGGCCTCCTGCTTTTCGCCAAGCATCGTGTTTTCAGGCTTCAGCGCGTCAGCGCAGGCTGCGTGCGAGCCATCTCCGCAAGGCTGGTCCGAGCGGAACTGGCGGGTGTCGAGCACATCGATCTGGGCCAGATCGCCATAGAGGAAGCGCCGATAGGCCTGGATCGAAGGACCGCTCGGGATCGACGCCCGGCGCAACGGCATATGCTCATACCAGGCCTGGAATCCGGCAGCGCGGCGCAGCGCGAAGATCTCCGGGGGAACATTCTGCTCGGAGACCAGGCCTGCAAAATTGTTGTCGACCTCATGATCGTCGAACGAGACCAGCCACGATGTCGAGGCATGGGCCAGTTGCAGGTCGGGATCGGATTTGTAGATCGCATAACGATGCCGGTAGTCGGCGAGCGAATAGATCTCGTCGGGATCTCCGGGCATGACGCGCGCGACAGCCAAGGGCCGCTCGTTCGGCCGCACCATGCGGTACTCGTAGATGTAGTCGCCGTAATGGTAGATGAAATCGAAGTGCTCATCCGCAACATGGCGAAAGGCGGTGAAATGGCCGTCCTCGTAGCGCTGGYAGCCGAGCACACCGAAATGGACCCGCTCAACCGACACATTCGCCGACGGGAAGGTACGGGCACGGCCCGTGATGGTGCGCTCGCCGCCGCACGTGAAGCGGTAGAAATAGTCGCGGTTCGGTTCCAGCCCGGAGACCTCGACATGGACGGCGTGGCCGAGCTCGGGCCGGGCCAGGGCCGAGCCGCGTTGCACGATCTGGCGCATATTCGCCTCGGCACCGATCTCGTAGGTGACCTCGACAGCCTTCATGGGCATGCCGCCATTGCGCGCAAGCGGCAGGGGCGCGAGCTTGGTCCAGATCACGAAGCCATCGGCAGACGGATCGCCCGAGGCGATGCCGAGCCCGAAAGGATAGGCAGCGAAGACCGGATTGGCCCAGACCCGCTGGTCGAGCACAGCGCCGCCGGTGAGCAACAGGCCCGAGGCCGCAAGCCCCTGCAGAAAACGCCGGCGCGAGGGCGTACCCGCTTCCGTCAGGAAGTCATCGACAAGGAACCGATCGAAGGCATTGCGGCGAAACATGGCAGGGCTCCAGCAAGCGCGTTTGGAACCCTACCAGTCTTTGCATAACGCGGGAGTGACGCGCTACCGGGCTATTGCATCCGCACCAGCGCTTCGCCGATCTTGACCTTCCGTGCCTCGGCCTGCGCCTTGCGCTCGCGGTTTTCCTCGACGACCTCTTCCGGCGCACGAGCGACGAAATCCGGATTGCCGAGCTTGCGCTCCACCGCGAGAATGTCCTGGTCGAGCTTGGCGAGCTCCTTCGTCAGGCGCGCCCGCTCCGCGTCGAGGTCGATGATGCCGGCGAGCGGCAGAGCCGCGACTTCGCCACGCACGATGATCTGGGCGGATTGCGGCGGGGCGATCTCGGCGAAGCCGATCGCGGAGACGCGCGCCAGCCGTTCGATCATCGGAGCCCAGGCTTCGATCGTCGCCTTGGTCGCAGCACTCGCCTTGACCAGTACCAGAGGCGCTTGCGCGCCGGCCGGCACATTGGTCTCGGAGCGGACCGAGCGGATATCGGAGATCAGATCGACGACGAAGCCGATCTCAGCCTCGGCCGCCTCGTTCGTGAGGCCGGCAAGCTCGGGCCAGCGCGTCAGGCAGACCAGCGCGGCATCACCCTTGGCAAGCTTGCGCTGAGCCCCCTCTCCCGCCTTCACGGCCCAGAGCTCCTCGGTGAGGAACGGCATGAAGGGGTGGAGAAGCTGGCAGATCAGGTCGATGACATGGGCAACGGTCGCCTGTGTCTCAGCCCGCTCCGCTGCGGCTGCACCGTCGCCCTGCAGAACGGGCTTCGCCAGCTCGAGATACCAGTCGCAGAACTCGTTCCAGACGAAGCGATAGGCGGCGCCTGCCGCTTCGTTGAACTTGAAACTGGCAATGCCGGCCGCGATCTCGTCGGCGGCCCGGRCCGCCTCGCTGAGGATCCAGCGATTGAGTTGCTGCGTGACCAGAGCGGGATCAAAACCCTCGACGCGCTGGCAGCCATTCATCTCGGCGAAGCGCGAGGCGTTCCAGATCTTCGTTGCGAAGTTGCGATAACCCTCGACACGCGAGGTCGCGAGCTTGATGTCGCGCCCCTGCGCCGCCATGGCAGCGAGCGTGAAGCGCAGGGCGTCGGCACCATACTTGTCGACGAGCGTCAGCGGATCGATGACGTTGCCCTTCGACTTCGACATCTTCGCGCCCTTCTCGTCGCGAACGATGGCGTGGATATAGACGTCCTTGAATGGCACCTCGTCCATGAAGTTGAGGCCCATCATCATCATCCGGGCGACCCAGAAGAAGATGATGTCGAAGGCGGTGACGAGCGTCGCCGTTGGGTAATAGCGCTTGAGCTCCGGCGTATCCTCCGGCCAGCCCAGCGTCGAGAACGGCCAGAGCGCCGACGAGAACCAGGTGTCGAGCACGTCCTCGTCGCGCGTCAGCGCAACCGGGCCGCCGTAATGGCCGACCGCCAGAGCCTGTGCAGCGGTCTCGGATTCGGCGACGAAGCACTCGCCATCCGGTCCGTACCAGGCCGGAATCTGGTGCCCCCACCA
The DNA here is from genome assembly GCF_056406775.1 of Allobosea sp. P1_A7. Lineage (NCBI taxonomy): Bacteria > Pseudomonadati > Pseudomonadota > Alphaproteobacteria > Hyphomicrobiales > Alloboseaceae > Allobosea > Allobosea sp. P1_A7. The sequence continues at coordinate 5,116 of NZ_JBFTZN010000124.1, read as the reverse complement.
CAACTGACGCGAGACGCACCAGGGCTCGATGTTCTCGAGCCAGTCGTTATAGGTCTTGGTCCAGCTATCGGGCGTGATCTTGGTGCGCCCATCCTTCACGGCCTTGAGCGCGCGTTCCGCCAGCGGCTTGACGTCGACATACCACTGATCGGTCAGCCAGGGTTCGATCACGACATCGGAGCGATCGCCATGCGGCACGGTATGCGCATGCGGTTCGATCTTCACCAGCAAGCCGCGCTCTGCCATCAGTGCAACGACGAGACGGCGGGCAGCGAAGCGGTCGAGGCCGTGCAGAGCCTGCACCGCCTGCTCGGGCTTGGCGCCGGCCAGGAAGTCCTCGTTCGCTTCGAGAAGCATGCGCGCTTCGCCGTCGAGGATGTTGATGACCGCAAGCTTGTGGCGCTTGCCGACCTCGAAATCGTTGAAGTCATGCGCCGGCGTGATCTTGACCGCGCCTGTGCCCTTCTCCGGGTCGGCATAGTCGTCGCCAAAAATCGGGATGACGCGCGCAACCAGCGGCAGGATCGCGTTCCGGCCGATCAGGCCCTTCAGCCGCTCGTTCTCGGGGTGCACCGCGACGCCGGTATCGCCCAGCATCGTTTCCGGCCGGGTCGTCGCAACCGTGATGAAGGTCGAAGCGTCGTCGAGGTCGTAGACCACGCCTTCGAGGGGGTAGTTGAAATAATAGAGATGCCCGCTCGGATCGCGGTTCAGCGCCTTGTCGAGCTTGGCGGAGTCGAATTCCTCCTCGCCGCCGCGCTGCCATTTATACGAGCCGGTCTTCTCGACCTGCAGGACCTCAAGATCGGAAATGGCGGTCTGGAATTTCGGATCCCAGTTCACCAGCCGCTTGGCGCGGTAGATCAGCCCCTGCTTGTGCAGGGAGACGAAGACCTTGAGCACGGCCGCGCTCAGCCCCTCGTCCATGGTGAAGCGCTCGCGCGACCAGTCGCAGGAGGCGCCGAGCCGCTTCAGCTGGTTGACGATGGTGCCGCCGGACTCCGCCTTCCAGCGCCAGACCTCCTCGAGGAAGGCCTCGCGGCCCATGGTCCTGCGGTTGGTCTTGTTCTCGGCGGCAAGCTTGCGCTCGACCACCATCTGGGTCGCGATGCCGGCATGGTCGGTGCCCGGCTGCCAGAGCACGTCCTTGCCGCGCATGCGCTCGAAGCGGCAGAGCACATCCTGCAGCGTGTTGTTGAGCGCATGGCCCATATGCAGGGAGCCAGTCACGTTCGGCGGCGGAATGACGATGCAATAGGGCTCAGCGCCCGGCTCGGCGCCACGCCCTGCCCGGAAGGCCTCGGCCTCTTCCCAGGCCTTGCTGATGCGCGCCTCGACGGTGGCGGGCTCGAATGTCTTGTCCATCATTGCTTCGCTCGAACGCAAAATGGCCGGGGAAAGCCCCGGCCGAAGGTCAGGCCAAAAGGTCGTTGGTCTTAAGAGCCCATGCGTGGGCGTCCCGTCAACGCTTTCGACAATGCGGATGTCAGGCCGCGCTCGACTCCAGGAACCAGAGCGCCTTGTCGAGCGCCCGAGAATAGCCGGTCAGGATATCGGCCGTGTCCGCATCGCCAGCCTCAGCCGCGGTGTCGATCGCGGTGCGGACGGTCTTGGCGGTCTCGGCGTAGCGCTCGATCAGTTCGGCGAGGTGATCCTTCACCGCAACGATCTCTGTCGGATAGGGCTTCAGCGTCGTGCCCGACGCGACAGTCTGCGTTGTGCCCAGCGCAATCCCGCCAAGCTGTGCCACGCGCTCTGCGACTGTATCGACATGGGTATCGAGCTCGGCGCGGAAGCCATCGAGCATCTCGTGGATAGCGATGAAGCCCGGGCCCTTCAGATTCCAGTGGGCCTGCTTGGTGACAAGCGCAAGATCGATGCCGTCCGCCAGGCGGGCATTGAGCAGGCTGATCATTGAGGTTTTGGTGTTGGACTTCAGATCGATGCGTGACGTCGGCTTCTTCATGGTCAGTCCTCGCGTTGAGACTCGCTGAAGGTGGCGTCGGGCTCGCGAAACTGTCTGCCCCCGAGGACGGCTTCGCACTCCTTCGGATCCGAATCAGGCACGCCCCGGCGCAATCGTCAAACGACGGAGATACGGAACCACGACCTGTCTCAGCGGTTAGGCCTTCATCGATCAGATTGTCCCCGCCCCTCAAGCACAGCAGGATGACCGGATGAAGCTCCTCGTTCACAGTCTCGGAGCATGGCTCGCCGTCGAAGCGGCTTCGGGACGTTTTTCACGCCCTGTCGCGGTCGGCCTGGCGATGCTGGTCTCACGACTTGGCGGGCCAACCGCCGCGTTGACCCTCGCCGGGTTCGCCATCAAGCAGTTGCACGATGCCGGCGCCTTTGACGACATCAGAGTGCCACAACGGGTCCACGGACGGCTACGCGGGCGTTAGATCATCGGACTGGATTTCGTATCCGGGCGGATGAACCGACCTTCTGTGTTTGCATCGAGACTGCAATCCACCTTTCAGGCCGATACCTTAGCCGACCAATCTCGTCCTGGTGAGCGGGAAATGCCTCAGTGCCGGTTACCGCGGGCGACGCGTTCGATTTCGGCGCGCACCAGACGTTCCACCATGGTCGGCAGATTGTCGTCGAGCCAGGTCTTGAGCATCGGCTTCAGCATGTCCTTGACCAGATCCTCGAGCGTACGCGCGTTGTTGGTCAGGACTGTGTGGGCGAGCGCACCGAAGGCATTGTTCACGGCGGAGCCGGCCTGTTCCGAAATCAGAGCAGCCATATCGAGCGATGGCGGCGCGGACTGTGCCGGGACGAAGGCTGGCGGCACGAACATCTGCGCCGGCGGCTCCGRTTGCGGCTTGAACTCGGGCTCGGCCGCTTCGAGGAAATCGACATCCAGGCTGGGCTGAATGGCCACGGCCGGAGGCTCGGGCTCAGCCATCGCCGGTGATACGACCAGGCTCGCCTCGGCTCCGAGATCGAGCACGTCGTCATCGATCTCCTCGACGAGCTGCAACTGGGGCGCCGCGGGTGACGGCTCTGGCGTCGGCGCAGGTGCGCTAGCCTCGGCGGGCTTGACCTCGTCATCCGCGATGATCCGGCGGATGGAGGCGAGAATCTCCTCCATCGACGGTTCGTTGGGCTTGGGTTGCGCGCTCATGCTGGGTCCGACCACTCGACACCGGGCGCGCGGATCGAATCAAACGCAGCCCCAACATTGAGTATTCCACGCAAAGAGCGCCAAGCAAGGCAGGTTCCGGCCCACCCACAGGAGAAATCCGGTCTGTTGCCGGAATGTCTCCCATCGATCAGCGCGCAAGCCCGCTGCAAAACAGAGCGGGCGGACCACAACAGAAACGGGGGCTTCAGCCCCCGTCATTAACACTCAAGGCTGTCTCAGCGACCGTCAGGAACCTGGGTGCCCCAGAGCAGACCCTTGACCTGATCGTAATGCTTGCGGGAGTCGTAGACCGCGGTCTTGAGCTTCAGCGTCTCAGCCGAAAGCCGGCCAACGGCCGAGAGCACGGCATAGGATGCGACGACCCGATCTCGCTGCGCCGTCACCAGCGTCGACCGGGCAATCACCAGTTCCTGCTGCGCGTTGAGCACGTCGAGCGTGGTACGCTGACCGACCTTGGCCTCCTCGCGGACGCCTGCAAGCGCGGTCTCAGCCGCCTGAACCTGTGCCTGAGCCGCAATGATCTGCGCCTTGGCGGCATCAAGGGCGCCCCAGGCGGAGACGACCGCAGCACGCACGGTGTCGCGCGACGTGTCGACGTCGATCCGGCGCTGGCCGGCCGTCTCCTTGGCCTGCCGGGTCCGTGAGTAGACCTGGCCGCCCTCATAGATCGGGATTGTCAGCGTCGCCACAGCGCTCGCCGAGAAGCGATTGTCACCAAAAAGCTGGCTGTCATAGCGCTGCGCGACCAAGCCGCGCACACCCACGGTCGGATAGAGGTCCGCTTCCGTGACCTTCACCTGCAACTCCGCCGCATCGACGCCGTGCAGAGCCGCGATGACCGCAGGATGCCCGACCAACGCGATGTCAAGCGCGGCCGGCAGCGACTTCGGCAGCAGGTTCTCGATGGGACGTCCAGGCGCGAGCTGCTTTGGCTCGACACCGACATTCTGGCGGAAGCGCGCGATGCTGGTCTTGAGGTTCGATTCCGCCAGAATCTCCGCGGATTGCGCCTGCGACAGCCGGGCTTCTGCCTGCGCCACGTCGGTCCGGGTTACTTCACCGACTTGAAATCGGTCGCGCGTCTGGCGCAGCTGCTCCTCGAGAACCTCGACGTTGTTGCGGTTCAAACTGAGAATCGCCGTGTCGCGCAGCACGTTCATGTAGGACGTGGCGGCATCGAGCAGCACGTTCTGCTCGGTATTGCGCAACGTCGCCCGCGCACCCAGCACCTGCGATTCCGCCTGGCTGACAGAGCTGCGGGTCTTGCCACCGTCGAAGATGTTCTGGTCGATCTGGACGCCTGCGCCACGCGGCGCCAGGCGGGACGTGCTGTTGCCCTGTCCGGGCTGATTGGCGTCAAGCAGGCTCGCGCCGATATCCGCCGAGGCGGTGATGCGCGGCCGGTAGCCGGACAGTGCCTGGGGCACGTTCTCGTTGGTGGCGCGCACCAAGGCGCGCTGCGAATTCAGCGTCGGGTTGCCATTATAGGCCCGCGCCAGCGATGCATCCATCGTCTGCGCAGAAGCCGTCGTGATCTGGCTGGCGGCCAAAACGGTGGCCAGAACCGCAGCGAGACCGTATCCGGCCGACTTCCGCCTAATTTCTTTTTCGTTCACGTGGACGCCTCTTGTGCGGACTCAAGTCTCGCCCAGGCATCGCCCCAGCCTCGGCATAGTTGTAGTGATTCATACCCGGAGCCGCGGCCCGCGCCAATCTCACCAAGGCGCGAACAATCGTTTCCATGGCGCAGTGCCGCATAAATGCGACACTGCCGAATCAAAATTCGAAACTCGGAACGCGGCGGAATTCTTCCAAAACAGGCGCGGCAGCATCGAAAACCGGCCTCGCCGACATGGTTTGGGCGCTCTTTTGATAAAGCTGCACCCGCGCGGCCCGCCCCTGCCCCTCGACCAGGATCAGCCGGCCGTTATCGCTGACGAGACCAAAAAGGCTCTCTGGAAC
>NZ_JBFTZN010000123.1:0-15816 GCF_056406775.1 Allobosea sp. P1_A7 | reverse complement strand
CCTGGAAGCTGTGCCCGCCGGGCCCCTTGAACCTGACGGAATAGCGCTTCGAGCCGACGCCGCCGACGACGATCTTCTCCACCTGCGGACTGTCGACGGTGATGAAGGCTGCGATCTTGTCGCGATACCGGCCCTTGCTGAAGAGATGGCGGACGCCGCGCAGGTCGCCGAGCCCTTCCTCGCCGACATCGCCCACGAACAGGATATCGTTGCGAGTCCGGACGCCGGCAGCGTCCATCGCGCGCACGAAGGCCAGGAGCACGGCCAGGCTGCGGGTGTCATCGCCGACGCCCGGGGCAAAGAGCTTCGTGCCCTCGCGGCGCACGGTGACATCGGTTCCCTCAGGGAAAACCGTATCGAGATGCGCGGCGACCACGATCAATCCGCCGTTGCCGGTGCCGCGCCGCAGGCCCATCACATTGCCGATCTCGTCCTGCTCGACATCCTCCAGGCCATGCGCCTGCAGCATCTCCAGATAGGCGGCGGCGCGCTTCTCCTCCTTGAAGGGGGGCGCGGGAATCTCGGTCAGCGTGATGATGTCGGCAATGGTGCGGTCATGCTCGGCCTCGAGCACCCTGACCGCCTCCTTGAAGGCCGGATGGTGGGTGATCGCGGCAATTTCAGAGGCGTGATCGCGCTGCACTGGCATTTCCTCATCATGCGGTCTTCATGACCTTCAGAACTGCGCCACGTCTGCCTTCAGCCTCGGTGCGGCGCAAGCGTTCTCCCCCGGGCGGCACGCGTGGCGCCATTGCGCCGGGCTCACGGCGCGCACGGGCTTTTGACGGTCAGGCCGGCCGGGAAGGGCGCACGACCAACTCAGCCATCAAGCAGGCGCGCGAAAGAGCGGGCCTGCGGCAGCGCGATGGCATTGGCCTTGTCAGCCGGAGATTCGATGCCAAGACTGATCTGAATTGCTCTGACGGAGCTGTCCCATGTCACTCGTCTACAGGCCGGCCCGAGCGCAGGATTTGGCGACGGCCGATGCCCTCGTCGTTGCCAGCATCAATGATCTGACCACGCGCCATGGTTTCGGTCTGATGGCGACGTCGAGCGCTCCCAATTTTCAGCTGTTTTCACTCAAGGACGATCCCGACGGCCTATGGGTCGCGGAGGATGACGGTGAGCTCCTGGGGTTCGCCTGGAGTTGGGTGTGCGGGGATGTCTGGTTTCTGGCCCAGTTATTCGTTGATCCGGCCCAGCAGGGACGTGGCATCGGCAATGAATTGATGAAGTTGAGCCTGGAGCATGCCCGCAAATCAACTGCTGCTCACAAGGTTCTGATCACCTTTACCTTCAACAGGGTCTCGCAGGGGCTCTACATCCGGCATGGCCTCTTTCCAAGGATGCCGATCTATTTTCTCAGGGCGGCGCGGGAGCGGGTGATCGAGGGACTGCCGGAGCCTGCGTTGCAGAGCATCCCGATCGACGGCAGCGCCGCGACCCTGGAGAGACTGGCCGAGATCGATTCCCGCGCGATCGGCGTCTCGCGAGAGAAGCATCACCGCTACCTGCTCGATGACCCGGCCACCACGGGGGTCTTGTTCTGCGCCGGCAACGATTGTCTCGGCTACGGCTATGTCAGGTCCAGCGGGCATATCGGACCTCTCGCCGTCAGGGAGGTCGACGACCTCGGCGATGTCTTTGCGGCGGCATTGCGGATAGCGGCCGACAGGCGCTGCGAGACAATATCGGCATTCCTGCCTGGTACATGCGAAAGCGCGTTGAGCCTTGCCGTCCGTCAGGGCATGCACATCACCTTTCCCATGCTGCTGATGGCATCACAGGGCTATGGAACCTGGACGCGATACCTGCCGCGCAATCCGGGCTTCATGTGATCATGAGCACCTGCTTCTGATGACAGCGTTGGAACGGACTGATTCAACGGCCTGGGGGCGCGGCACAATGCGCGTCCCGGTGCCTATGAGCTATAGCGATCCGTCAAGCTGACGGCTGGACCGTTCGAAGACCGTGACCCCCGTCTGCGCGTCGACGCCTTCCAGGCTGACCTCATAGCCCCATAGCTCATGGATATGCCGCAGCGTCGCATCGCAGCCGGCGCTTTCCAACAGGATGCCGTCATTGACCTTGTGCTGCAGGCGCAGATGCCGCTGGCCGAGCAGGTCCACATCCACGACCTGGATGTCCGCATGGCTCGACGCGATGTCGTATTTCTGGGCCAGGGCCGTGCGTATGGATGCGTAACCGCGCTCATTATGGATCGAAGCCACGCTGTAGAACGAGTCGTTCGCCGCGTCGGAGAGCAAGAACAGCCGCCACTTCCGGATCAGGGTCGGGCTGAGATACTGGCGAATGAAGGATTCATCGCGGTGGTTGGCCCAGGCGTCGAGCAGGATCGTGCACCAGTCGCCGGTTCCCGCGATTTCGGGAAACCAGTCGCGATCTTCCGCGGTCGGCTCGGTCACGACACGCTGGATGTCCTGCATCATGTCCAGCCCCAGGGCATAAGGGTTGATGCCGGAAAAGCGGGGATCGTCGAAGGCAGGCTGGAAGACGACGTTCGAGTGGTTGCGCAGGATTTCCAGCATGGCGCCCTCGCTGATCCGGCCGCGGTCGAACAGTGCATTCATGATCGTATAATGCACGAAGGTCGCGCAGCCTTCGTTCATCACCTGCGTCTGCCGCTGGGGATAGAAATACTGCGCTATGACCCGGACGATCCTCAGGATCTCGCGCTGCCAGGGCTGGAGGATCAGGCTGTTCTTCTCCAGGAAATAGAGCAGGTTCTCCTCGGGGAGATTGAGCGCCCTTTTCCGTTCGGCGATCGAGGCCTCGCTCTCGTCGGGCTTGGCGTCGTCCGCCAAGCGCGGGACCGTGCGCCATAGGTCGTTATAGGAACGCTCTTCGTATTCCAGCCGCTCGCGAAGCCCCTCGCGGTGCCTGTCGGAGGAGAGCCGGGGAGGGCGGCGATAGCGGAACACGCCTTGTTCCATCAGCGCATGGGCGGCGTCGAGAATGGCCTCGATCGCCGCAACGCCATGCCTTTCCTCGCAGCGGGCGATGAAGCCCTTGGCGAAATCGAGATAGCCGAGAATCGCGCCGGCATCGGCCCATTGCTGGAACAGGTAGTTGTTCTTGAAGAAATGATTGTGGCCGAGGGCCGCATGCGCGGTCACCAGGGCCTGCAGGGCCATGGTGTTCTCTTCCATCAGATAGACGATGCAGGGATTGGAGTTGATCACCACTTCATAGGCGAGGCCGCGACCGGCCTTGCGATAGAGCAGTTCCTGGCGGAGGAAGTGCTTGCCGAATGACCAGTGGCGATACATCAGCGGCATGCCGATGGATGAATAGGCATCGAGCATCTGCTCTGAGGAGATGATCTCCATCTGCACCGGGTAGACATCGAGCCGGAGCTCTTCCTTCGCAACCGCCTCGATGACGTCGTAGGCATGCGACAAGGTCGCGAAGTTCCAGTCCGAGCCGGAGAACAGCAGATCGGATCGGGGCGTTTGCCTCGCCATCGGCGCTTCCCTCACTTGCGCAGCTGCGCCGGTTGGCGGGTGAAGAGATGCCGGAAGACCGGGTAGATGTCGGCGGCCCGAGCGATGCGGCTCATGCCAAAATTCGGCCATCTCTCCTTGACCGTGAGATAGGCGCGCCAGAGCGAAGTGCCGTTGTCCGTGGAGCCGAAGATCTCGCTCTCGCGTTCGTCGATGATCTCGACATAGGCAAAATACTGGCACAGGCGCATGATCTCGCCATCCATCAGTTTGAGGCAGCGCCTGGAGTCGGTCGCGAGGTTGTCGCCGTCCGACGCCTGGGCGGCGTAGATGTTCCACTGCCGGCTGGGATAGCGCTGCGCGATGATGCGCTGCATCTCCTCCAGCGCCGTGGAAACGACGGTGCCGCCGCTCTGCATGCTGAAGAAGAAGGTGTCCTCGTCCACCTCCTGCGCCACGTGGGTATGGCGGATGAAGACGATGTCCGTGCGGTCGTAGCGCCGCTTCAGGAACAGATGCAGCAGGACGAAGAAGCGCTTGGCCAGCTCCTTCTCGCGTTCTCCCATCGAGCCTGAGACGTCCATCAGGCAGAACATCACCGCGTTCGCGTTGGGCTGAGGCTGCGCGTCGAAGCGATTGAAGCGGATATCGACCGGGTCGACGAAGGAAATCACCCGGCGCCGGCGCTCCAGCCGGTCGAGTTCGGCGCGCAGGGCTGCGACGTCGGCCCGGGCGGCGCCTGGCTCGTCGGCCTCGATCCTGGCCAGTTCGCGCAGGATGGCCTCGATCTCCTCGCGCCTGGGCCGCTGGAGGGCGATGCGGCGGCCCTGGCTGTTTCGCATGGTGCGCGCGATGTTGATGTTCGTCGGCGAGCCGCTTGCCGAGAAGCCGGCCCGCCGCGGCTTGAAGGCGACGATCTCCTTGAGATTGAGCTTGACCATGTCGGGAAGTGCGAGATCCTCGAAGAACAGATCGAGCACCTCCTCGCGCGACAGCACGAAGCGGAAATCGTCCTCGGAATCCTCCAGGCCGGGCGACGATCCCGATCCGCCGCCCCGGCCMGGCTTCGGCATCCTGTCCCCCGGCGCGAAATGCCTGTTTCCGGGCAGGACATGCTGGCGCCGGCCGCTGTCCCCGGCATCGCGGAAGCGCGGCTCGCTCGTGCGCTTCGCCGGGAGCGAAACGGCGTGCGCCCCGTCTGCATCGGCGATCTTGCCGGCCCGGATCTGTTCCTGGACGCTGCGCTTCAGTTCCGCGCGGACGCGGTGCAGAAAGCGCTGGCGATTGCCCAGGCTCTTGTCCTTCGGGTTCAGGCGGCGGTCGATGAAAATCGGCATGGCACGCTCCGGCCGCGTTCAACCCGCCTTGTTCACACGCATGTACCAGTCCACCAGGCGCCGGACCTGGCGCTCGGTATAGCCACGCTCCACCATGCGCTGAACGAAGCCCTGGTGACGCTTCTCGGTCACGCTGTCCTGCTTCGAGCCGAAGCTGATGACGGGCAGCAGATCCTCGACCTGACCGAACATCCGCTTCTCGATCACCTGGCGCAGCTTCTCATAGCTGGTCCAGGACGGGTTGCGGCCATTGTTCCTGGACCGGGCGCGCAAGGTGAACTTCACGACCTCGTTGCGGAAGTCCTTGGGATTGGCGATGCCCGCCGGCTTTTCGATCTGCGACAATTCAGTGTCGAGGACCTGCCGGTTGAGCAGCTGGCCGGTATCGGGGTCCTTGTAGTCCTGATCCTCGACCCAGGCGTCGGCATAGGCGATGTAGCGGTCGAACAGGTTCTGGCCGTATTCGCCATAGGATTCCAGATAGGCTTTCTGGATCTCGTGGCCGATGAACTCGGCATAGCGCGTCGCGAGCTCCGACTTGATGAAGTCGAGATAGGCCGCTTCCGTCTCCTTGGGGAATTGCTCGCGCTTGATCGCGCCTTCCAGGATGTACATCAGGTGCACCGGGTCGGCGGCCAGTTCCCTGGTGTCGTAGTTGAAGGTCTGCGAGAGAATCTTGAAGGCAAAGCGCGTGCTGACGCCGGTCATGCCCTCGTCGACCCCGGCGGCGTCGCGATACTCCTGGATGGCCTTCGCCTTTGGCTCCACTTCCTTGAGGTTCTCGCCGTCATAGACGCGCATCTTTGTATAGAGCGGCGAGTTCTCGAACTCGGCCAGCCGCGTCGAGACCGAGAAGCGGCTGAGGATATCGAGCACTTCCGGCGTGCAGGGGCTGCCGGCCAGTTCACTCTCGCGCAGCAGTTTCTCGTAGATCTGCCGCTCTTCGGTGACGCGCAGGCAATAGGGCACCTTGACCACCAGGATGCGGTCGAGGAACGCCTCGTTGTTCTTGTTGTTCTTGAACTGGAGCCATTCGGACTCGTTGGAATGAGCCAGAACGATGCCCTGGTAGGGAAAGGCTCCGAAGTTCTCGGTGCCGTTGTAGCTGCCTTCCTGGGTCGCGGTCAGCAGGGGATGCAGCACCTTGATCGGCGCCTTGAACATCTCGACGAATTCGAGCAGCCCCTGCGTCGTCCGGTTCAGCCCGCCGCTGTAGGAATAGGCGTCCGGGTCCGACTGGCTGAAGTTTTCGAGCTGGCGGATGTCGACCTTGCCGACGAGCGTCGAGACATCCTGATTGTTCTCGTCGCCTGGTTCGCTTTTCGCGATGCCGACCTGCCGCAAGCGCGAGGGGTTCAGTTTGACGACGCTGAACCCAGAGATATCGCCCGAGAGCTCGTCGAGCCGCTTCGCCGCCCAGGGCGAGATCAGGCCGGTCAGTCGACGCCGCGCGATCCCGTACTTGTCCTCGAAGAGATCGCCCATCCGATCGGGACGGAACAGGCCCAGAGGCGATTCGAAGACCGGGCTGATCCGGTCCCCGACCTTGAGCGTGTAGAAGGGGCGCTCCTCCATCAGCTTCTTCAGTCGCTCGGCGAGGGAGGATTTGCCGCCGCCGACGGGGCCGAGCAGATAGAGGATCTGCTTGCGCTCCTCCAGGCCCTGCGATGCGTAGCGGAAATAGCCGGCGATCCTCTCGATCGTATCCTCCATGCCGAAGAAATCGGTAAAGGACGGGTAGAGCTTGACCGTCCGGTTGGAGAATATCCGGCCGAGGCGCTCGTCCTGGCTCGTATCGAAAAGCTTTGGCGCGCCGATCGCGTCGACCATCCGCTCAGGGGCGGAGGCATACATCGATTTGTCTTCGCGGCAGGCCAGCAGGTATTCCCGCAGGCTCATCTCCTCCTGCGAAAAGCTTCGATAATCCTCTGAAAATAAACGGAATACATCGCCGTCTCTCTCGATCATGGCAACCATCCCACGTCGTCGGAGGTTGTCGACAACAGCCCCCGAACATTCAACCGATGACGGTCTCGCAAGTTCCTGCCCCATGGCACTTTGATGCCAGGCGGAGGGCCTCGAACGGCGAGCGCGCCGCGCGGCCTGGTGCGGGTCGAGACCTCGGTCCTTTCGTTCGTCCGCCTGTTCTTCGGGCATCTCCCATGACGCCGAAGCCAACAGGCTCCAGTATGCGGGCGAAGTGCGTCCTGGTCAGCCCTCGCGCGCGAAATAGTGCATGAGCCGGATCGCCTCCGGCGTGCCCCAGTCCGCCGCGCCGGCGAGATGGCCGGCCGTCCTGCCCTCGGCATCGACGATATAGGTCATCGGCATCCCGTAGAGCTGGAATGGCGTCTGCACCTGCGATTTCGGACCCGAGGCGACGAGGCCGTCGCGGTCGATGAAGCTCGTAAAGCCGCGCAGTCCCAACCGGTCGATGAGCCGTTGGGCTTTGGCCGCGTCGCGGTCGATTGAGACGGGGACCACGGCGAAGCCGAGATCGCGTCTCTGCTGCAGGCGATGCAGGATCGGCAGCTCGCGAAGACAGGGTGGGCACCAACTCGCCCAGAAGGCCACGAGACAGGGGCGGCCCCGATAGCTGGCGAACGACCGGGTTCGGCCGTTGAAATCCGTGAGCGAGAGGGCCGAGACGTCCTCGCGCGGGTCGAGTTCGATGAATTGCCCGCCGGCTTCGGTCACGAAGGGCGGCGGAGCCGCCAGCGCCCGCGGCGGCAACAGCGAGATCGCCCCGGCCGATCCGCCCAGCAGCAAGCTGCCCAGCAGGACCTGGCGGCGATGCAGGATCGGGCTCGCGGGCCTGCTGTCCTGCCGGATGTCGTCTTGCGTCATAGCGATGCCTTGCTCTCTTGCCTGCGAAGCCCGAGAGGAAACTGAGCTTAAGCCTGGCTTAAGGCGCCCGCCCGATGCAGCCGGAACCGGCCCTCGGATCGGCCGGCCTTATCGCGCGAGAGCAGGAGCGCAATCGGATGAATGCAGTCAGCATCGGTCCCTTCGTCTTCGCGCCGGACCGCTTCGCCGCGATCCTCGCGATCGCGACCCTGCTGACGGCAGCAGCACTCCTGTCCAGGCGCCTTGACGCGCGCTTGAACGCATGGGCATCGTCGGCGGTCCTTGCCGCGATCGTCGCCGCCCGCCTCGGCCATGTCGCCCTGCATTGGCCGGGCTTTGCCGCGGAACCATGGCGCATGCTGGCGATCTGGCAAGGCGGGTTCTCGATCCCCGCCGGGCTGCTCGGGGTGGCGCTCGTCACCGCGATCTATGCTCGCTCGGTTCGCTTTGCCGCGGGCGCAGTCGGGGCGGTGCTGGTCGCCGGCCTCGTCGGACTGGTGACGCTGGGGCTGACGAAGGCGACCTATGGCCAGCAGGCGCCGGCAACCCGCATGGCCACCCTGGACGGCGCCCTCCGCTCGATCGGCGATTTCGAGGGCAAGCCGCTCGTCGTCAATCTCTGGGCGACGTGGTGCCCGCCCTGCCGCCGGGAGATGCCGATGCTGGCGCGCGAAGCGGCCGAGCGGGCGGATGTCGGCTTCCTCTTCGTGAACCAGGGCGAGAGCGCCGAGAAGATCCGGAGCTATCTCTTGGCCGACCGGCTGACGCTCGACCACGTCCTGCTCGATGCCGCAATGGCCCTCTCGCGCCATTACGCAGCGCCTGGCCTGCCGGTGACGCTGTTCCTGCGCCGCGACGGCACGCTCGCCTCGCTCCATACAGGCGAGATTTCGCGGGAGGCCCTGGCCGCCGGTATCGAGGGAATCTTGGCGGAGCCGCGCTGAGCGATCCCCCTCAGGCCGGTAGCACCACGGCTTTCGCACCCCGGGGGGCGCGTCTTGGGCTGACACAGTCCTGGGTTGTGAGAACCGCGCCGAGCGGCGATGGTGACCTGGACGGGAGACTGACACGGTTCAGGAACCCCGGAGCAGACGAGGGGATGGGTTTGGAGCGAAGCAATCGGCTGAGCACGGTGATTGTCGTGCCGTGGTACGAGGAAGCTGACTTCGCCGAATTGGTGCGGTTGGCATCCGACGAGCCGCGACTTCCGACAGACTTTGAAAGTTGGAAACGGGCAGCCACGGCAGCCACGGAACGTCTCCTCGCCAAGGGACACGCAATTCAACTGATCACCCTTCGGGCCGCAGATTATACCGCCTGGCTGGAGCAGACGGGTCGGTCGAATTCGCGCCAGGCACGATTGCGCTTCCTCATGGCCGAGGCCGCCAAGGCAGGGGGAGATGTTGCCATATTGCGTGGCAAGGCCGAGCAATCGCAGGACGCCTCGCGGTCGTACTAAGGCATCGGCTTTCCCCGAAAAGTGGATTGCGGTTTTCTGGGAAAGCCGATGCAAACACAAAGGGTTAGATCATTGGGCCGGATAGGATAGCCGGATCCAATGATCCAGCGTCGGAGCCCCGCGCCGGCATTTTCAGCCGGCCCGGCTTCGTCTCTCCAGGCGCCGCCAGCGAGACCGCGCTTTACTCCTTCAGATCAGACCTCAGCCTGTCGAGTATGCTCAGCGCATGGGTCGCATACTCGCCGATCCAGCGATCGTGGATCTGCTTGATCGGCATCGCGTTAAGGTGGTTCCAGCGTTCGCGGCCCTCGCGTCGAACGATGATGAGATCGGCCGCCTCCAGCACCTTCAGGTGCATCATGACCGTACACCGGTCCATGTCCGGAAACGCGTCGACCAGCATGCCGGTGGTGAACGGCTTTCCCTTCAGCAAATCGAGGATTTCGCGTCGCCGGGGATGGGCGAGCGCCTTGAAAACCAGGTCATCAAGCGAGTCTGTTGACATGTTATTTTTTTATAACATATGGTCGCATCTCGCAAGGGCAGAGGGTGACCATGACGCCGGAATTCAGAGTTTCCGCACGCATTTCGAAGCCGGTGGCCGAAGTCTTCGACGCTGTCGTCAACCCGAAGACGCTCTCGGGCTATTTCACCACCGTGGGCGGCGCCAGCGCCCCGTTGATACCGGGTTCGACGGTGGTCTGGTGGGGGGAGGTTCCCGTCGAAGTGGACGAGGTCGAGCCGTGCAGCCGCCTTGTGTTGCGATGGGACGGAGCCGGCGTCGAGGCCTCCTACAAGACGCGGATCGACATGAGTTTTGAGCCGCTCGAGGACGGAGCCACCTTGGTCACGATCGCGGAATYCGGGTGGCGCACGGACGCCAGGGCGGTCAGCCGATCCTATCTCAACTGCGCAGGCTGGTCGCAGATGCTCTGCTGCATGAAGGCCTATCTCGAATACGGCATCAATCTGAGGGAGGGCTATTACCGCAGCGAACTCAAGGGCGTGCCTGCAAGCGAAGACAATCTCTGATTTTTTCAACCTGGACCTGGAGGGATCTCATGACTGCCGCGATCAGAGGGGGGCTCAACATTGCGATGAAGATCCCCTCGCATCAGCACGCCGCAACGGTTGCTTTCTACCGGGACGTGATCGGTTTGAAACCCATTACGGCCAAGGCGCCGGCAATCGGCTTCGAGTTGGGGCCAAATCGGCTCTGGCTCGACGACGTACCGACAGTGAGCCAGGCCGAGATATGGCTCGAACTCTTCACGGATGATTTTCCGGGCGCCTCGGATCATCTCGCCAAGGCCGACGTGATCCGCTGCGACCCGATCGAGACGCTCGAGGCGCCTGGCGCAGCGTTCCGCGGGGGATGGATCATGAACCCCGCGAACATCGTTCACGTGGTGCGCGAGCCCGACGCCTGGTGAGTTCCCGTCGTCGTTTCCACTGCGCGACGGGCGCGGCGCCGTCGCCGGCACGGCATTGAATGCGGTGCGCGCGGTTCTGCAGGTATGAACCCAGTGATGTGGGTTTGCCGCCTTCGATAAGCGCTCAGCCCATTACCTCTGCCCCGATCGGGGGGCGGGCGGCTGAAGGGGATGGTCGAGAACAGCGCACGTGGCACCTGTAATTCTCCTGTTTGTCATCGCTCCCCTGATTGCCGAGTATCTTCTCGGAAATGTGCCGACGACGATGATTGCGCTGCTGCCCCCTTTGAGCCTGCTCTATGGCTCGGGGGCCGTGCTCATCCGTGAGGTGACCCGGCAGACAGGTCGCGGTTGGCCCACCGTCTTGATGCTTGCAACCGCCTATGGCGTCCTTGAAGAGGCGTTTGCCACCCAGTCGATCTTCAATCCGAATTTCGAGGGATTGAGGCTGCTCGATTATGGTTACGTGCCCGCACTGGGAATAAGCGGGCCGTGGACCGTCTTCACCGTCACGCTTCATGTCGTGTGGAGTATCGCAACGCCGATCGCATTGACCGAACTCCTGTTCCGCGARCGCCGAAACCATCCATGGCTGGGACGGCGTGGGCTGATAGTCGTCGGAGCCTTGTTCGTATTCGGCCTGATCCTGATCATGGCCTTCATGATCTGGAAGTCATCCTTTGTCGCAACGCCGCTCCAGTTCGGGGTCAGTGGCGCGATCGTGGTGGCGTTGGTCATTGCAGCGTTTCGGCTCTTTCCGCCACGGACCGAGGCTGAACT
This sequence comes from Allobosea sp. P1_A7, assembly GCF_056406775.1. Classification (NCBI taxonomy): domain Bacteria; kingdom Pseudomonadati; phylum Pseudomonadota; class Alphaproteobacteria; order Hyphomicrobiales; family Alloboseaceae; genus Allobosea; species Allobosea sp. P1_A7. The sequence continues at coordinate 4,496 of NZ_JBFTZN010000123.1, read as the reverse complement.
TCAACGACCCCCAGGCGCCCTCCGACGGGCACCGAAACCATGGTTGATCGGGGCGGTCGCCTTCATCACCGGCTATGGCTTCTACCTGCTTCACGATTCTGCGGCGGATTGGAGTATCCCCCCGATCGTGGAAGTCCTGTTGATCCTGGCTGCCGCTGGAGGCTCGATCGCCCTCATCACCTGGTCATCCGGGGCGGGGGACTGGTCTGACACGCACCGCTTTGCCTTGGTGGCTGGAAGCCTGCTGGTTTACTGCTGGTGGGGCTTCTCGATCGAAGCCGAACTCTATCCCGGCACACCGATTGCCGCGCGGATCATATTGGTCGCTGGCACATTCACGCTGTTGCTTGGTCTGGCAGCGAAGGTCGGTGCTCTCGGGGCGCGCGCGAATGATTGGATCGTCGCAGTGGCCTGCAAATGGAGGCGCCATTAGATCATCGGACCGGATATCGTATCCCGCCCAATGATATAACCCTTTGTTTTTGCATCGGCTTTCCCGATGGCCGCAATCCATTTTTCGGGCCGATGCTTGAGCCCGGTGTCCTGAGCGCCGCCGGTTTCGCCGGGTCGGGCCTTCCCAGCAGAGGAAACAGGCCTCCGATCTGAAGGTCTCCATCTCCGGGCGATGGCGGCGATCGTCGCCCCGCACATAAGGCCGCGACGACAAGCAATCCAACCGTCGCGGATGTCCGTAGAGCGACGGGTGCGCGGCCCATTACCGACATCCGTGACGCCAACGTCCGGGCCGGCTGATCGGGCAGCGACCCGACGGGCGAACCTGCGCCACAACTTGCGGTATCATGGCGCCTGACGAATCAGGCTTGGCCGCCCCGGCGATCGGTGGCTCAAGCCCTCCGGGCAAGCCGGAATTGGAATGGTCGATGACAAGCGTGCCCCCTGCCATCCCCCCCGTGGCTGCCGATGATCGGCATATGTTCGATCTCGCGCCGGTCTCGCTCTGGCTGGAGGATTACAGCGGCATCCAGGCGCTGTTTGCGGAATGGCGCACGCAGGGCGTCGACGATCTGCGCGCCTTCCTCGAAGCCGATATCGGGCGGGTCAAGGCCTGCTCCAGCCGCATCCRCCTGCTCAAGGTCAACCAGAAGACCCTGACCCTGTTCGGTGCCGACGATACCGCGCACCTGATGGCCAATCTCGACCAGGTCTTCCGGGCCGACATGCTGAAGAGCCATGTCGACGAGCTGGTCCAGCTCTGGGAGGGCAAGCTCGATTTCAGTAGCCGCACCGTCAATTACACGCTGTCGGGCGGCCGGCTCGACGTCCAGATCAACGGGCGCATCCTGCCGGGACATGAGGCGAGCTGGGACCGGGTGCTGGTCGCCATCGACGACATCACCGAGCGCGAGCAGGCGCGGCGCGAGCTGGTGGCGAGCGAGGCCTATGCGCGCGGCCTGTTCGACCATTCGCCGGTCTCGCTCTGGGTCGAGGATTTCCGCCATGTCAAAGCCCTGCTCGACGATCTGCGCGAGCAGGGCATCGAGGATCTGCGCGTCTTCACCGAGGTGCATCCCGAATTCATCGACCGCTGCATGCACGAGATCAGGGTGATCGACGTCAACAGGCACACGCTCGAGCTCTTCGCGGCGCGCGACAAGGCGCATCTGCTCGACAATCTCGACGAGGCTTTTCGCGGCGAGATGCGCGTCCCCTTCCGCGAGCAGCTCATCGATCTCTGGAACGGCAAGATCTTCCAGCAGCGCGAGGTGGTGAACTACAAGCTCGACGGCACTTTGCTTTACCTGCACCTGCAGTTCTCCGTGCTGCCGGGCCATGAACAGAGCTGGTCGCTGGTCCAGGTGGCGCTGACCGACATCACGGCAAGGCGCAAGGCCGAGGCCTATCTCGAATTCCTGGGCAAGCACGACGTGCTGACCAAGCTCTACAACCGCAGCTTCTATGTCGACGAGCTCAACCGTCTCGAACGCAAGCGCACGCAGCGCATCTCGCTGATGCTGGTCGATCTCAACGGCCTGAAACGCGTCAATGACGAGTGCGGCCATGGCGCCGGCGACGATCTGCTGCGCCGCGCCGGCGAGGTGCTCGCCAAGGCGGTGGACAAGCCGCTCTTCGCAGCACGGATCGGCGGCGACGAATTCGCCGTGGTGCTGCCGGGCGCCGGCACGGGCGAGGCGGGGCTGGTTCTGGCCAATGTCCAGCAGCTGATCGAGCTCAACAACCAGTTCCATGGCGACACGGCGCTCAGCCTGTCGCTGGGCATGGCCACCTCCGAGCCGGGCGAAACGATGGAGTCCCTGGTGAAACGGGCCGACCGGCTGATGTATGAGAACAAGCGCAGCTACTACGCCAGCAACGATCACGACCGTCGCCGGCCGGACACGTCCCCCGCGCCTTGACGCTGGGCGCTCCAAGCGCCGGGGCAGGGGCGATTGCGAAGGCCAAAACGACCGTGAAGGGGTGGGGGCTGCCGGCATGGCAGGCCTGGGTCGGGCCGAAGCTGCGAAACGCGGGCGCCGATCCTCAGGTTTTGGTGCGCGAGGACAGGCCGACGACGACCACGACCGTGATCATCAGGCAGCTCACGACGATCAGGGCCGTGGACAGGGAGACGGCTGTCATCACCGCGCTGGCCAGGATGACGCCGGTCGCGTTCGCGGTGCGAAGCAGCGCGAAGACCTCGGGCCGCTTCTTCGGAGGGGCGAGCGCGTCGAGAGCAAGCGAGTAATAGGTGCCGAGCGGGGCCAGAACCATTCCGACGAGGACCGCGCCAAGGACCGTGACCGCCAGCGAGATCTGGAGCGCGACGAGGATGGAGCCGACCGTCATGATCGTCAGCTGGATCAGGACAGCCCTGCGCGTCTGCATGCGGTTGCGAATGCTGACCCAGACACCGCCCGCCACCGAAGCCAGGCAAAGTGGCACCGTGAACAGGACCGCGAGCGTCGGTGCGTAGCCGAAATGCAGGGCGAGAGCGACAGCGCCGATCTCGATCGCCGCCACGGTCGATCCACCTGCGGCGGCGCACATCAGCCAGAGCAGGATCGCCGGGCTCACCACGGACGCATCGGGATGATGCGCGTCCTCCACTGCGGCTGCGGCGGTCGTCGGCACCAGCAGGGCTGGAATCGCCCCGAGCGCTGCGACAACCAGCACGGCGAAGACCGGCGAGACGCCGCCCAGCCCGGAGGCGGCCACGGGAGCCAGGACGAACGTCACCTCGTTGAGGGTCGCCGAGATGCCGAGCGCTCGCGGCAATTTCGCAGCCGGCGCCAGCGCGTTGAGCACCGTGCGCAGATAGCCGAAGGCAGCGCCGTTCACCGCCCCTGCCAGGGCTGAGAATGCGACGAGCCAGCCGAACGCGGCCCCGTGGTGAGCCAGCACTGCGATTGAGGCAAGCGCAAGGGTCCGGAAGACCACCAGCAGCCGCAGGAACGTCGTCGGCGGGAAGCGTCTGCCGACCCGGGTGATCGGGATCGCACCGACCACTTGCGCGAGCGTCATCGCCAGGATCATCGCTGCGCCGCCGCTCGTGTCTCCCGTCAGAGCCAGGGCGACGAGCGCGAAGGCGACCGGCCCTGCGGCCTGCGGGACAGAGAGCGTCGCCGATGAGATGAACCACCGGACAAGCAGGGCAGTGCTTGATGTCCAAGGTCTGGGTTTAGTCACGCACGGGAACCAAAAAACGGGCCGGGCCGGCCCCGGAGATTTTAATCCCGCAACAGGACTGAGGACGTTCCCTCGCCGGCCTGCGTAGCAATATTCGGCATGCTGTCAATCGAGCGGGAAGAGCCCGGCAGCCCCGCCGCGTTGATGGCCGACCCGCCGTCGGTCACCATCGCTTCGCCCACCCGCCGCCGAAATCTTCTGGATCGTCAAGAACGGGGTTCGGATGACCGGCATGCCGTCCTTCGCGGACAGCCATGGCGACGACGACCTGCGGGCCGCCGTTGCCTTCGTGCAGACGCTGCCGGGCATGACGGAGGAGCAATATGCCGCCTATGAGAAGGCGCAGTGAAGTTCCACTGGAACGTGATGATCTCAGCCCAAGCAGCCGGGATGACTCAGATATTGGCACGAACGCGGGAGTCCGCGCCGATGACAAGGTCCAAGCTGATCGCCTCGCATCGAGATGGATGATGCGCTCAGTCTCTCCGGGCAGAGGGATGTGTGGCACGGCGGGCGAGCGCTGTGCTAAGTTTGGCCCGTCGCGTGCAAGCGAGATGAGGCGCCGGCTCGTCCGGTGGGATCGCGGTCATCCCGCGGATGCCGAGCCCCACAATTCGTCACGCCGACCTGATCATGAGGCGCACTCCCACGTTTGGCCGACGGGAGGACAGACCGATGCGACACACCCTGACCGACAAGGCATTTGCGGTGGCCCTGGTCCTGGCCGCGACATCGCCAGCCTGGGCGCAGGATCAACGCCCCGGGTTCAGCCAATCCCTCACCTGCAGCTTCAGCCACGACCAGGGGGAAACGAGGATCACCCTGAGTGGCCGCTGCTCCGGCGCGCTTGA
>NZ_JBFTZN010000122.1:0-15892 GCF_056406775.1 Allobosea sp. P1_A7 | reverse complement strand
GCTCTGCACTTGGCTGAGGGGCGGCCCTCAGACCGCCGCCAACGCACGCTCGAAATCGGCGATCAGGTCGTCGGGATGTTCGAGCCCGACCGAGAAGCGCACCAGCCCGTCGGTGACGCCCATGCTGGCGCRAATCTCCGGCGTGAAGCGCTGATGGGTCGTCGTGGCGGGGTGCACGATCAGGCTCTTGGCATCGCCGAGATTGTTGGAGATGCGGATCAGCTTGAGCGCATTGAGCAGGCGGTAGACGGCCTCCTTGCCGCCACTGACCTCGAAGGCGATCAGGGTCGAGGGACCGCTCATCTGGCGCGCAATGATCTCGGCTTGCGGATGATTGGGGTCGCCCGGAAAGATCACTTTCGGCAGCTTGGGCTGCTTGGCCAGCCAGGCCGCAAGGATCGCGGCGCTCTGCGCCTGCCGGTTGACGCGCAGCGGMAGCGTCTCCAGGGCCTTCAGCATCACCCAGGCGTTGAAGGGCGACATCGCCGGCCCGGTCTGGCGCAGAAAGGTCTGGATCTCGCTCTGGATCAATTCCTCCGAGGCGAGGACCAGTCCGCCGAGGCAGCGGCCTTGCCCGTCGATATGCTTCGTTGCCGAGTAGACGACGCAGTCGGCACCGAGTTCGAGCGGACGTTGGAAGAGCGGGGTCGCGAAGACATTGTCGACCACGAGCTTGGCGCCGACCTCCTTCGCCAGCGCGGCGACGGCCGCGATGTCGATGACCTCGAGTGTCGGGTTCGCGGGGCTTTCCAGGAAGAAGACCTTGGTGTTGGGCTGCACGGCCTTCCGCCAGGCCTCGATATCGGGGCCGTTCACCAGCGTCGATTCCACGCCGTAGCGCGGCAGATGATCCTCGACGACATAGCGACAGGAGCCGAACAGGGCCTGCGCCGCGACGACGTGGTCGCCAGCACGCACCAGGCTCATCACTGCTGCCGTCACGGCGGCCATGCCGGTCGCCGTAGCGCGGCAGGCTTCGGCCCCCTCGAAGGCGGCCATGCGCTGTTCCAGCATGGTCACGGTCGGGTTCGAGAAGCGGGCATATTGGAAGCCCGGATCCTTGTTCAGGAAGCGCGCCTCGCATTGCTCGGCGCTGTCATAGACATGGCCCTGCGTCAGGAAGAGCGCTTCCGACGTCTCGCCGAACTGCGAGCGCAGGGTGCCGGCATGAACCAGCCGCGTTTCGGGATGCAGCGCCTTTGCGCCAGCGTCTGGGCCTGACATGAACTGAACTCCGACCGTTCGTTATAACGGACAAGGGGAATAACAGCTCAGCCATCGTTCGTAAAGACGGACAAAAATTCTCCGGAAGGAACGCCCGAGATCTGCGCCTTAGATCATCGGGCCGGATATAGTATCCGGTCCGATGATCTAACTATCTGTGATTGCATCGGCTTCCCCGAAAACCGCAATCCACTTTTCGGGCCGATGTCTTAGCGTGACGGTTTCGGCGGGCGCCCGAGCGGGGTGAGGAAGCCGGTGAGGTCGGTCGTGACGTGGTGGACATGGCCGGCTTCAATCGCGGCCTGCTCCCAGGCTTCGCGGAACGGGTCCGGCGTCTGCGGCAGGATCAGCACGGTCTTCATGCCGAGCGCGTTGGGGACCAGCAGGTTCCTCTCGATGTCCTCGAACATGGCGGCGCGGCTCGGATCGACCGCATGTTTCGCCAGGAAATGCTCATAGGTCGCGCGCTCGGGTTTGGGCAGGAAGCCAGCCTCGACGATGTCGAAGATGTCCTCGAAATGGTGGAGGATACCGAGCTTGCCCGCGACATTCTCGGCATGTCCGCGCGAGCCGTTGGTGAGGATGAGCTTGCGCCCCGGTAGGGCGGCGATGGCGTCGCCAAGCGCGGGGTTGGGATCGAGCAGGGAGAGGTCGATCTGGTGCGCGAAATCGAGGAAATCGTCGGGATCGACGCCGTGTTCCTCCATCAATCCCTTCAGGGTCGTGCCGTAGCGCTGGTAATAGTATTTCTGCAGCGCCCGCGACGACAGCCCGTCGAGCCCGAACAGCTCGCCGAGGAACAGCGTGATGCGCTCATCGACCTGCGGCCAGACTTTTGCCTCGTGCGAATAGAGCGTGTTGTCGAGATCGAAAACCCAGTGCTCGACATGCGCAAAGGCTTCCGCATTCGGCAGGAGCGGCGTAACGGCGGATATGATCGGTTTCTGATTCATGGGCTATGTCATGTGGCGACGTCAGCGTCGCATGCAAGTCTTCCGCAAAGGTTTACCGACGTGCGACGACACTGGCCGATCGGCGGTCAGGCTGCTGACCCGCGATCAGAGCAATGATCAGGCGGTTCTCTCAAGCGCCGCATGTGGCGTGAACGGGTCGCGCATGAGACACATGCGGCCCGTCTCCCTACCTTTCGTCCCGAAATGACCTGGCGCTTCGCGCCGGGACACGCGCGATATCCTCTCGCCGTCGTGACGTGGTGCGGACGAGTGCAAGACCGACCATGGCCAGCGAGAGGCCGAGGCCGAGCGCGATGGTGATCGAGTAACCCATGATGGCTCCTCCCGAGACGCCCCCGGGAGGATGATGAACCTGTCGTTGCCGGCACGCATCACCGGCAAAGGTGGATCACCTTCTGATGATGGTGCCCGAGCCGGTATCGGTGAAAAGCTCGATCAGCGCCGCGTGCGGGATCTTTCCGTCAAGGATGACGACCGCCTCGACGCCCTTTTCGAGCGCGTAGATGCAGGTCTCGATCTTCGGGATCATGCCGCCGGAGATGGTGCCGTCCGCGATCAGGCGGCGGCATTGCTCCACCGTAAGCTCCGGAATCAGGTTCTTGTCCTTGTCGAGCACGCCGGGCACATCGGTCAGCAGCAGCAGGCGCTTGGCGTTGAGTGCACCGGCTATCGCGCCCGCAAAGGTATCGGCATTGACGTTGTAGGTCTGGCCGTCGGCGGCGGCACAGACTGGTGCCAGCACGGGGATCAGCTCCGCCTTCAGCACGGCCTCCAGCACGCTGATGTTCACCGCTTCAGGCTCGCCTACAAAGCCAAGATCGAGCACCTGCTCGATCTTGGAATCGGGATCGACGACGGTGCGGGTCACCTTGCGGGCGGTCACCATATTGCCGTCCTTGCCGCAGAGCCCGATCGCCTTGCCACCCTCGCGCGAGATGTAGCCGACGATCTCCTTGTTGACCGAGYCGGCCAGAACCATCTCGACGACATCGACGGTTGCGCGGTCGGTGACCCGCAGGCCCTGCTTGAACTCCGACTTGATGCCGAGCTTGTCGAGCATGCGGGCGATCTGCGGGCCGCCGCCATGGCAAACGACCGGCTTCAAGCCGGACTGCTCGAGCAGGACGATATCCTCGGCAAAATCCTCGGCGGTCGCGGCATCGCCCATGGCGTTGCCGCCATATTTGATCACGATGATTTCCTGATCGTAGCGCTGCATATGCGGCAGCGCCTGAACCAGCAGTTCTGCCGATTGCGACGGCGTCAGGTGGACGGCGGGATTGATCATCGGCAGGCTCCGCGGGACGCGAGGATCGCGCGCCGGGCCTTCTAGCCGAAGAATGCCCGGGGCGGAAGCCGGCGGGCGCGGTTCAGCTACGCCGCGCGAACAGGGCAGAGAAGGCCAGAGCGAGCCAGCCGGCCAGCATCAGGAAGCCGCCAGCAGGTGCGGCGCCCGCAAAGAGCCGCTCATCATAGAAGCCACGCCGGGTGAGATCGGCGGCAAAGAGCGCGACGCCGAGGATGATGACGGAGAGCGCGACACGCGCCAGCAGGTCGGAGAGCAACCCGGCCTTGCGTGCGGCCGTTGCGCCCAGGATCACGGGAGCGTGGGTCAGCAGCATCTGGCCGGCGGTCTGGAGGCCGCTCGTGCCTGGGCCATGCGCTGCCGCAGCCAGGAGCGTCACGCCCGCAAGGCCCATCAGCGCGGCCAGCGTGAGATGAATCTTTGCGGCGCTCATGGCAGGATCACTTTCTCTGGACCGGACCGAAATGCTGGCGTGCGGGGGCTCGCGAGGAGGACTGGCCGGATTGCCTCGCCTCCCTCACCATCACGGCAGCCGCGAGGCTTATGCCCGCTCTGCCAATACGCGCGCGATCGCTGCGCGCAGCTCCGGAATGCCGAGGCCCTTTTCGCTCGAGGTGAGCAGCACCTCGGGGAAGGCGGCCGGCCGGCGCTTGATCTCGTCGAAGGTCGCTTCCTGCATGAACTGCTGGTCGGCCTTCTTGATCGCGTCGCCCTTGGTCAGCACGACCTGATAGGAGACGGCGGCCTTGTCGAGCGTCTCCAGCACCGCGCCGTCGACATCCTTGATGCCATGGCGGGCGTCGATCAGCACATAGACCCGCATCAGGTTGGAGCGGCCGCGCAGATATTCGTGAATCAGATTGGTCCAGGCCGCGACCTTGTCGCGCCCGACGGCGGCATAGCCGTAGCCGGGCATGTCGACGATGGTCAGGCGCTCATCATGCCCGACCTGGCGGAAGAAATTGAGCTGCTGGGTACGGCCCGGCGTATGCGAGGTCCGCGCCAGCGCGTTGCGCCGCGTCAGAGCATTGATCAGGCTCGACTTGCCGACATTGGAGCGCCCGGCAAAGGCGATCTCCTGGCCGACCATGGGGGGCAGGTCGTCGATCTTGGTCGAGGCCCAGACGAAATCCCAGGGACCTTCGAAGAGCTTGCGAGCGCTCTCGATCTCGTCCGGAGTGAAGGGGGTTGTCGTGCTTGCTGTCATGGGTCCTGCCTACACGGCGGCGCGCAAGGCGTCGATGTTGGCGCCGGCGATTGCACCGAGATTGCGGGAGATTGTCTCTGCATCCCAATCCCACCAACGAATGGCGAGGAGTTCCGCGATCGTCTCGGCCGGGAAGCGCATCTTTACGATCTGACCGGGATTGCCGACAACCACCGCATAGGCTGGCACATCGCGCGAGACCTGGGCCCGTGTCCCGATGATGGCGCCGTCGCCAATCGTCACGCCGGGCATGATCACCGCCTCGCGGCCGATCCAGACATCATTGCCGATCACCGTGTCGCCACGCAGGCCAAGCTTGTCCGGCGTCATCTCGGGAGCGCCCTCGAATCCGAACATCTGGAATGGATAGGTCGAGAAGCCGCTCATCGGGTGGTTCGCGCCATTCATGATGAACTGTGCCGCCTGGGCGATGGCAACGAATTTTCCGATGATCAGCCGGTCGCCGATGAAGTCGAAGTGATAGCGCACGCAGCGGCCGACGAAGTGCTCCGGCCCGCGCGAGTCGTCATAATAGCTGTAGTCGCCGACCTCGATCAGCGGGTGGTCGACGACGGCCTTCAGGAAGGCCGTGCCCTTCCAGCCCGGGATCGGGTGAAGGGTCCGCGGATCGGGAAGCGGCATGGAGGCTCCCTTTCGAAGGCAGCGTGAACGAGGTCCGAAAAAAGCAAAAAGCCCCCCTCCCGAGGGAGAGGGGCGTCGCGTCGCAGCCCGGAGGCTTACTTCGCCTTGTTGCTGTTCGCCGGCTTTCCGGGCGCCGGCGTCGCCGTTGCTGCCGCCGCAGCCGGCTTCTTGCTGAACATGCTCTTCAGATTGTCGAACAGTTCGATCTTCACACCGTGCTTGCGCATGATGAAGCCCTGCTGGACGATCGAGAGCAGGTTGTTCCAGCTCCAGTAGATCACCAGACCGGCCGGGAACGAGCCGAGCAGGAAGGTGAAGAACACCGGCATCCAGGTGAACATCATCTTCTGCACCGGATCCGGCGGCTCCGGGTTCATCTTCATCTGGATGAACATGGTGATGCCCATGAAGATCGGCCAAGCGCCAATCATCAGCATCGCGGGCACGGCGAAGGGCAGCAGCCCGAACAGGTTGAAGACCGAGGTCGGATCGGGCGCGGCAAGATCCTTGATCCAGCCGAAGAACGGCGCGTGCCGCATCTCGATGGTGATGAACAGGATCTTGTAGAGCGCAAAGAAGACCGGGATCTGCACCAGCACCGGCCAGCAGCCGGCGAGCGGGTTGATCTTCTGGGTCTTGTACAGCTCCATCAGAGCCTGCTGCTGCTTCATCTTGTCGTCGGCGTAGCGCTCGCGAATGGCGAGCATCTCCGGCTGCACCGCCTTCATCTTCGCCATCGAGGCGTAGGACTTGTTGGCGAGCGGGAAGAACAGGGCCTTGAGCAGCACGGTGACGATCAGGATCGAGACGCCGAAATTGCCGACGTGCTTGTAGACCCAGTCCATCACGAAGAAGAGCGGCTTGGTGATGAAATAGAACCAGCCCCAGTCGATCATCAGCTCGAAGCGCTTGATGCCGAGATTCTTCTCGTAGCCGTCGATGGCCGCGACTTCCTTGGCGCCGGCGAAGAGCCGGGCATTGGCGGTCGCGCTGGCGCCCGGCGCGACCGTGACGGCCTCGCCCAGGAAATCGGCCTGGTAGGTGTGCGAATTGCCGGTCTGGACCGAGGAATAGCGCCCGTCATACTTGCGCTGCTGATCGGGGATGACCGCGGCCGCCCAGTACTTGTCGGTGATGCCGAGGAAGCCGCCGACGGCGTCCTTCCAGACCTTGCCGGTGGTGCCGGGCGAGAGCGCCGGCTCCTTGTCGATCTTGTCGTAGGTGTATTCCTGCAGGCCCTGCTCGCCGAGATTGCCGACGAGGCCTTCGTGCAGCACGTAGTAGCCGAGCGTATGCGGCTTGCCGTGGCGAACCACCTGGCCGAACGGATACAGCGTGACCGGCGCACCGCCCTTGTTCTCGACCTCGTCGCGGATCGAGAACATGGCGTTGTCATCGACCGAGATCATCCGCTTGAACAACAGGCCCTGGCCATTGTCCCAGGTCAGCGTCAGCGGCGTACCGGGGCGCAGCACTTGGGCGTCCGCGGTCCAGACGGTCGTCGCATTCGGCAGCACCACATTGGCGCCGGGTGCGGCGACCCAGCCGAAATCGGAATAATAGGCGTTGGGTCCGCCGAGCGGCGAGAGCAGCACGATGTTCGGGCTGCTGCGGTCTACGGTCTCGTGATAGGCCCTGAGCGAGACGTCATCGATGCGCGCGCCGGTGAGCGAGATCGAGCCGGCGATCTTGGGCGTGTCGATCTTGACGCGCGGACCGCGTGCGAGCGCCTGCTCGCGGGTCTCGACAGCAGCGACGGCCTGGGCCGTGCCGGGAGCGGCGGTCGCTGCCGGCTGGCCTGGAACGGTCGCCGGAGCCGGAGTAGCCGACGAGCCCGGCTGGGCCGTCTGGGTCTGCGCCTGCTGGCTCTGCTGCGCGGCCTGCTTCTGCTTTTCCATCTGCGGCACGCCGTAGAAGAACTGCCAGCCGAGCAGCACGACCACCGACAGGGTGATCGCCAGAAGCWGGTTGCGATTGTCTTCTTTCATCATGACCGGAAACGGATCTCGCTGAATGCCCCGAAGGGCTTTTGGCCTAAGGCTGGGGACGGGTGCCACCACTGGTGGGGCGCTTGTCGGTCGGCCTGCGGCCGGGTTTTGCGGGTCTGGCGCGATCGAGCGCGACGGAAAGATCGGCGATCAGCGCGGAAAACGGAGCTGTCAGCACCTCGCGCCGCGCGACGATCACGAGATCGCAGGGCCGGTCGGCCTGGGCGGCAAGGGCTTGTTTCGCGGCGGCGCGCAGACGGCGCCGGATGCGGTTGCGCTCAACGGCATCGCCGACCTTGCGGGAAGCGGTCAGGCCGAGGCGCAGGCCGTGACGGCCTTCTTCACCCGCGGCATCGCGCACCTGCGCCGTGAAGGCAGGCGAACGAAAACGGCGGCCATGCTCGGCCGCCGCCAGAAACTGTTTGCGTTCGGTCAGACGGGCGTGGCGCATGGCGATGGGCCTGTCTTCCGGAAACGGCGCGCAGGTCACGCGCCGGTCGCTCAGGCCGACAGGCGCTTGCGGCCATGCGCCCGGCGGGCGGCGATGACCTTGCGGCCACCCTTTGTCGCCATACGGGCGCGGTAACCGTGGCGGCGCTTGCGAACCAGCTTGCTGGGTTGATAGGTTCTCTTCACGGTCCGTCTCCGGGGCCTTGTTCCGGCATGGCGACCGGGTTCCCGCTGGGGAAAATCGGCCGGCCAAGCCTGTCATGCAAAAGGGGCGGCGCCGCCCGAAAGGCTGCGCAGGTCGCGGGCTTATGGCGGAAGGGCGGGGGCGAGTCAATGCCGAAGGCGCATCCTGCGACGATGCCGCGCGGATCGACAGGCCCGGCTCCTCGGCCCGCCCGTGCCTTGAAGACGTTGATCATCAGGAGCCGCGACGCAGTCGGCGTGCAGAGGGCCTTCGATCGTGAAAAGAGGCAGGGCGTCGCCAGGGGGCGCCCGTGCGGCAAGGCTGACGACGCCGAGGTTCATCGGGCCGGCTCTGTCATAGAGCGGCTCGCGCCGGCGCTGGGGAGGCGGCCGAGCGGCTGGTTTCGGTCAGATGCGATCCTTGATGCCCAGGCGCAACATCTCTTCGCGCGGCAAAATCATCTCTTCGCGCGGCAAAATCTCTTCGCGCGGTAGGAGGGGAAGCGCCCGGGCGAACTGCGCGACAAGGCGTAGCTCGCGCTTGCGCTCTCGATCGACATGCACGATATAGCGCCCGGGAGGTTGGCGAGGGACGTCTCACTCGCCAACCGGGTCAGGTCCGGARGGAAGCAGCCCTAACGAGACCGAACGGGTCTTCGTCCAGCCTCCCACTTTGCGGCTGCCTTGCGCGCTGCTCCCGCTTGCCAGGTCTTCGATCCAAGCCTTGGATCGGGGCCGCTCCTGCCTCGTCCCGGCCGGAGTATTGCAAGTCCGGCGTTGACCGTCGCCTCCCGATTGGCGAAAGCATGCGGATGACCGACGAGACCGCCGCTGCCGATTCCGTTGAAGAGCTGGGTTTTCCCGGCCTCGCGCCAGCGCCCGTCGCGACCGCGGCGCCTTACCGGGTGCTTGCGCGCAAATACCGTCCGGCCCATTTCGGCGACCTGATCGGCCAGGACGCCATGGTGCGTACTCTGACCAACGCCTTCGCCGCCGGCCGCATCCCGCAGGCATGGATGCTGACTGGCGTCCGCGGTGTCGGCAAGACGACCACGGCCCGCATCCTGGCGCGTGCCCTGAATTTCCAGAGCGCGGATGGAGCGGGTGGGCCGACCACCGATCTCTCGCGTTTCGGCGTGCATTGCCGCGAAATCATCGAGGGCAGGCATATCGACGTGATGGAGATCGATGCCGCCTCGAACAATGGCGTCGACAATATCCGCCAGATCAACGACAGCGTGCGCTATGCGCCGGTCTCCGCACGCTACAAGGTCTACATCATCGACGAAGTGCACATGATGACCGGGGCGGCGTTCAATGCCTTCCTCAAGACCCTGGAAGAGCCGCCGCCGCACGCAAAGTTCATCTTCGCCACCACCGAGATCCGCAAGGTGCCGGTGACGGTGCTGTCGCGCTGCCAGCGTTTCGATCTGCGCCGGGTCGATGGCAGCCTGCTCGTCGGCCATCTCTCGAACATCTGCAAGGCCGAAGGGGTCGACGCCGAAGAGGAGGCGCTCGGTGCCGTCGCCCGCGCCGCCGAAGGCTCGGTTCGCGATTCTCTCTCGATCCTCGACCAGGCCATCGCCCATGCGGCTGGCCGAATCACGCTCGAGGATGTGCGCTCCATGCTCGGCCTCGCCGACCGGGCCCGCGTCATCGATCTGTTCGAGTCGGTGATGAAGGGCGATATCGCGGCGGCACTCGGCGAACTCAGGGCGCAATATGATGCCGGTGCCGATCCGGTCGTGGTGCTGACCGATCTCGCCGAGTTCACCCATCTGGTGACGCGTCTGAAGCTCGTGCCTGAAGCCGCCCGGGATAACGGCCTGAGCCAGGCCGAGCGCGTGCGCGGCGGTGATTTCGCGGCCCGACTGTCGGTGCGCGTGCTGGCTCGCGCCTGGCAGATGCTGTTGCGCGGCATGGCCGAGGTGAAACAGGCCGACAGGCCGGTGATGGCGGCCGAGATGGTGCTGGTCCGTCTCACCCATGCGGCCGACCTGCCGACGCCCGACGAGGCCATGCGGATGCTGCGCGACGGCAATGGCTCTCCCGCCGGATCGGGCAATGGCGGGGGGGGCGCAGCGCCCCGCCCTCCCTCCGGTGGCGGGAACACGGCGCTCGCGGCACGGCCTGTGCTCGCCAGCGCGAACCCCGCGCCCGCTGCCGCCCCTCGTGCGGTTGCGGCCCCGGCCGTGCTCGTCGCTTCGATCGAAGATATCGTCGCGCTCGCCTCGCAGWATCGCGACATCACCTTGAAGATTGCGCTCGAGCGCGATGTGCGGCCCGTTCGCTTCGAACAGGGGCGGATCGAGTTCGCCCTGGTCGAAGGTGGTTCACGCACGCTCGCCAATGATCTGTCGCGCCGCCTCAAGGAATGGACGGGACAGACCTGGATGGTCGTCATCGTCAATACGGAGGGAGGCGCGACGCTGCGCGAGCAGGCCGTTGCCGCCAAGGACCAGCGCGAGAGCGACGCTGCCGCTCATCCAGCGGTGAAGGCTGTCCTGGAGCGCTTTCCCGGCGCCCGCATTGTCAACGTGCGCGATCCGCGCGCGGCTGAAGCTGCCGAGGCGCAATCCTCGGGCTCGGCCGACGATGATTACATGTCTGATGCCGAGCCGCTGTTCGACGACAGCGAGCCGGATTTCGACGGCGTCGATTTCTGACACTTTCGCATACGGAGAGACACCATGCGCGACATGATGGGCCTGATGAAGCAGGCGCAGCAGATGCAGCAGAAGATGGCCGATGTTCAGGCCGAGCTCGACACCATCGAGGTCGAGGGCGCCTCCGGCGGCGGCATGGTCACCGTGACGATGACAGCCAAGGGCGCGCTCAAGTCGGTCCGGATCGACCCGAGCCTGATGATGGCCGACGAGCGCGAGATACTCGAGGATCTGATCGTCGCGGCCAGCACCGACGCCCGCGCCCGCGCCGAGCGGGTGATGCAGGAGCGCATGGCTGAGATCACCAAGGGCCTGCCGATCCCGCCCGGCATGAAACTGTTCTGAGCTGCAGGCCCGCATGTCACGCGCCATTGCCGGCCCCGAGATCGAGCGGCTGATTCAGCTTCTCGCCAAGCTGCCGGGCCTCGGGCCGCGTTCGGCCCGGCGCGCTGCCCTGCATCTCGTCAAGAAGCGCGAGCAGCTTCTGGGCCCGCTCGCCGAGGCCATGGCGACCGCGCGCGAACGCATCGTCGTCTGCCCGACCTGCGGCAATATCGATACCAGCAATCCCTGCTCGGTCTGTCGCGACGCCCGCCGCGACGATGGGGTGATCGTCGTCGTCGCGGACGTCTCCGACCTATGGGCGCTCGAGCGCTCGGGCGCTGTTTCAGGGCGCTATCATGTTCTGGGCGGCGTGCTCTCGGCGCTCGACGGCATCCGGCCCGAGCACCTGACGCTCGATGCGCTGGTGGCCCGTGCCTCCGACCCGGCCGTGAAGGAGGTCATCCTGGCGCTCAACGCCACGGTCGACGGGCAGACCACGGCGCATTTCATCACCGATCTGCTTGCCCATTTGCCGGTCAAGGTGACGAAGCTCGCCCATGGCGTGCCGGTCGGCGGCGAGCTCGACTATCTCGACGACGGCACGCTCGCTGCCGCCATTCGCCAGCGCACGGGCTTCTGATCCGGGCTTCGTCCCGTCAGAACTTGTAGCTCAGGCTCGTGCGGACGCTATGCAGCGTCGAATCCTGATCGGTCGTCACGCCAAGGAAGGCGCCGCGCGCCAGGCGGTTGAACCGGCCGAAATCGGTGTAGCGGTATTCGACGCCGGCGATCAGGTGGTCGGTCAGCGCAAAGGAAAGACCGCCGCCCACGCTCCAGCCCGAGCGCGATGTCTGGGCGCTGTCACGTGCTCCCGAAGCCGGATCGAAGAGCTGCTGGTCGAACTCGGTGAAAGTCGCGCCGCCCGTGGCATAGATCATGAAGCGGTCCATCGCAAAGCCCAGGCGACCGCGCACCGAAGCCTGCCAGTCGCGTTTCACCTCACCGATGCCGAGGGCATGACGGAAGCGCCCATCGCTATTCAGGGCCTCGATATCGCCTTCGATGCCGAGGACATAGGAGCCGAACTGGTAATTGAAGCCGGCATGTCCGCCGCCGAGCACCGAATCGGTATCGGAGGTGAAAGCCGCGCCGATGCCGTTGGCGGCGATGAAGCGGGTGCGCTCCGAGCCCCAGGAATAACCGATCTGGCCGCCGGCGTAGAACCCGGTCCAGGAAAAGAATTCCGGCAGTGCAGGAGCCGGCGGCAGCGTGCCCTTGCGATAGGGCATGTCCGCCGCGGAGGCCGCGCCGCCAGCCAGAAGTGCGAGGCTCGCAAGGCCGGCTTTCAGGAACATCTTCATCGCAGGTCTCTGTATGTCGTTCGCCGATCGGGTGGCCAGATACGGTGCCTCCCGTATCCGGGACGAGGAGGTCGCAAGCCTTTGCTGACGCATGTGAAGCGCGCGTTTTCTGGCTCTGATTAGGAACTGTTAAGGTTAACAAACGGATAAGCGGCCTGGGGTGGCCCGCCGCGCAGGGAACAAACTCGTCGTCCGCCCGGTTTGCCCTAGGCTGGTGCCAGGCCGCGTGTCGACCCACCGCGGCGGCGGAGACTTTTCATGGCCTTCTTGAAACGCATCACGGGCGCAGCGGGCGCGGGGGTGGCGCTGGGCTACGTGGCCGAGGCGATCTCGCGCTGGCGTGCGCGGCCTTCGCGAGAGGAGGTTGCACGCGGCCGCGACGCGGCTTCGCCGCTCGAGATGACCTGGCTTGGCTGGAAGGATGTCCTGCTGCGCTTTGCCGGCAATGTTGCCGATAACCGTCTCAGTTCTCTGGCTGGTGCGGTCGCCTTCTTCACCTTGCTTTCGCTTGTCCCGGCGCTCTCGCTCCTTGTCGCGCTGTACCGCTATTTCACCGACCCGCTGACCATCGCCGGCCAGCTCGACAGCCTCACCACGGTCTTTCCAACTGCCGCACGCGAGTTGATCCGCGAGCAAGCGATGCGGCTTGCGACACAATCCAGCACCGGCCTGTCCCTTGCTGTCCTTGTCAGCCTGCTCGTGGCGGCCTGGAGTGCGAACGCCGCGGTGAAGGCGGTCTTCGATGYGCTCAACATCATCTATCGCGAACGGGAGAAGCGCAGCTTCTTCAAGCTGAACCTGATCTCGCTGCTGACCACGCTGAGCGGGGTCGTGCTGCTGATGGCGGCGCTGATCGCGATCGCCATCCTGCCGGTCATCTCCGCGTTCTTCCCGTTCCACTACGAACTCGAGCAACTGGTCCGGCTGGTGCGCTGGCCGACCTTCGTCGTGATGGCGACGCTGGCGATCGCCTGCCTCTACTGGATCGGACCGAGCAGGCGGCGGCCGCGCTTCGCCTGGGTCATGCCAGGCGCGATCGCCGCCTCGCTGCTCTGGGCGGCCGCGTCATGGGCCTTCTCCTGGTATGTCGGCACGCTCGGCAATTACACGGCGACCTATGGCTCGCTCTCGACGGTGGTGGTCTTCATGACCTGGCTCTGGCTGTCGGCGATGATCGTGCTCGCCGGTGCCGAACTCAATGCCGAACTCGAGCATCAGACCGAGCGCGACACCACGATCGGGCGACCCAAGCCTCTCGGCCGCAGGGGCGCGACCATGGCGGACAGGGTCGGTGCTGCCATGGCGGACGAGTAGGCGATGCTGGATCCCGACGACACGCGCCAGAGCGACCTGCGCAGCGGTTCGAGCCCCTGGCGCACAGATGCCGGACATCCGCGAGGCGAGACGCTCGAAGCGGATATTCGCTGCGACGTGGCGATCATCGG
This sequence comes from Allobosea sp. P1_A7, assembly GCF_056406775.1. Classification (NCBI taxonomy): domain Bacteria; kingdom Pseudomonadati; phylum Pseudomonadota; class Alphaproteobacteria; order Hyphomicrobiales; family Alloboseaceae; genus Allobosea; species Allobosea sp. P1_A7. The sequence goes on along the minus strand of NZ_JBFTZN010000122.1, from coordinate 2,122 downwards.
CGGCGGCATCACGGGGGCGATGCTGGTGGAACATCTGACCGCGCGTGGGCGGCAGGTCGTGCTCGTCGATCGTGAAAGACCAGGCTTCGGCAGCACGGTGGCCAGCACTGCGATGCTGCAATGGGAGATCGACCAGCCCTTGCGGCGGCTTTCGGCGCTCTACGACTTCGAACGGGCGGCGGATATCTATCGGCGCAGCCTTCGGGCCGTGGCGGGGCTTCGTGAGCTGGTCCTGGGCCAACAACTGCGCTGCGCCTTCCATCCCCGTGACACGGTCTATCTCGCAGCTGGCGAGACCGGGGCGCGTGAATTGCTGGACGAGCATCTCCTGCGGGAGCGCGCTGGCCTGCCCGGCTCCCTGCTCGGCCATGACCTGCTGCTGCGCGAGTTCGGGTTCGACCGGGCGGCAGCCATCGTCTCGCCCGGATCGGCGGAAGCAGACCCCCTCAGCCTGTGCCATGCCCTGCTCGGCGTGGCGGCAGCGCGGGGCGCGCGTCTTATCCGCGACGAGGCGGTGGCATTCGATGGCCAGGGTCGCTCCGCCATGGTCCAGCTCGGCGCTGGCCACACGATCGAAGCCGGTCATGTCGTCCTGGCAACCGGCTATGTCATGCCAGATTGCGTCCGGAGCGATCTGCATCGCATCGCCTCGAGTTGGGCATTGGCGACGCAGCCGCAGCCCGCACAGGCGCTCTGGCCTCGGCGTGCGCTCGTCTGGGAGGCTTCGACGGACTATGTCTACTGCCGGACCACGGCCGATGGAGGCATCGTCATCGGAGGCGAGGACGAGGGGAGCGATGACGCCGATCTGCGCGAGCGTCTCGGGCCGGAGAAGACAGAGGCGCTGCTCGGCAAGCTCGCGGCCCTTGTACCGGCTGCGCGGCTCTCGCTTGCTCACACCTGGTCCGGGGCCTTCGGCCAGACCGGGGACGGGTTGCCGCTGATCGGGCGGGTCCCTGGCCAGCCACGCCTGCTGGCGGCCTATGGCTATGGCGGCAACGGCATCACCTTCAGCTTCCTCGCGTCTCGTCTCCTCGGCGCCCTGCTAGAGGGCAGGGAGGAGGCCTGGTTCTCTGATTTTGCGATCGACCGGCCGAGCCCGGTCTGACGGCCCCGCAATATTGCGCGGCTGCAATCTTGGTCTTGCCATGCCAAGGGGCGACAATGGCTCGGTTTCTTGCCATTTGAAGACTGCGGCGGACGTCGGGCCGCATCATTTTCGGAGGCGGCGATGCTCACGGTTAAGGACAAGGTTTCGTCACCGGTACGGCTTGAGGCCTATGACGCGCCCCTTCACATTGGCGCGGTCTCCTTGCGGGTGCGCGATCTGCCGCGCCTGACGGCCTTCTATCGCGACGCGATCGGGCTGACGCTGATCTCGGAAGAGCCCGGCCTCTCCGTGCTCGGTGTCGACGGCGTGCCGCTGGTGCGGCTCGAAGGGGGGGCGAGCGCACCGGTATCGGCCGCCGGCCTCTTCCATCTCGCGATCCTGCTGCCATCGCGCCGTGACCTCGCCAACTGGCTGGCGCATGCGGCCAGGACCCGAGTGCCGCTGGAAGGCGCCTCGAACCATCTCGTCAGCGAGGCGCTCTACCTCTCCGATCCGGAAGGCAACGGCATCGAAATCTATCGTGATCGCAGCCGGCCGGAATGGCCGCGACTTGATGGCGGCGCCATCAAGATGTCGACCGATCGGCTCGATCTCGACCTGCTCCTGCGTGAGTCGGACGRAGCCGCCTATCCCGGCATGCCGACTGGCACGGGCATGGGGCATGTTCATTTGCGCGTCGGCGACACCGCGCAGGCCGAGGGCTTCTACCGCGATGGGCTCGGTTTTGACGTGATGGTGCATTATCCCGGCGCCAGCTTCCTCGCGACCGGTGGCTACCATCACCATATCGCCGTCAATGTCTGGGGCAGCCGGGGGGCAGGCCTGCGGGCTGACAGCGATGCGGGGCTCGCGAGCTTCGAGCTCGTCGCCGCCGACGACCCGGCCTTCGCRGCGATGCGGACGCGGATGATCGCTGCCGGCGGTCGTGATCAGGGAGGCACCGTCACCGTTGCCGACCCCTGGAATAACCGTCTGATCCTGCGTCGCTAACGGATCGGCCCGAAAAGTGGA
>NZ_JBFTZN010000121.1:0-25072 GCF_056406775.1 Allobosea sp. P1_A7 | reverse complement strand
GTTTTCAGGCGCGTATTAACCCCTCGCTCAGCCTGGCGAGAGGCTTTCCTTGCCCTCCCGTTCCGCAGCGGCAATCTGTTCCCGTCTCATGGGAGTGCAGCATGATCCGGGTTCTCACGATGGCCGTCATTGCCGCCCTGTTGCTGCCGGCGAGTGCCGAAGCCGCGAAATTCCGCGGCGGAAGCCGTTCGTCGCATGGAAGCTCCCAGACCAGTTCCAGCGGAGGAAGCGGGACCTCCGTCGGGGTCGCGCCGCGGGTCGGCCGATCCTCACAGCAGGAAGCGGCCAAGGGCGACGCCCCGTCGCGCCCTCCCTTCCCGACAGCCAGCGTGGCGGCCCCAGCGATGCTGCGGCTCAGCACCGCCGAGGAACCAAGGATCTGGTGCCGCAGCGAAGTGGTGGTCGGCGGCTTCTGCATGCTGAACTGAGCCGCCGCCCGGCCAGTCTTCAGGTGTTGGCGCCCCCATCGATTGCAAAGCCCGCCCCGGTGACGAAACGCGCTTCTTCGCTCGCCAGATAGGCCACCAGCCCCGCGATATCCTCTGGCTTGCCGTAGCGCGGGATCGCCATGCGGGCGCGCTGCTCATCGGCCTGCGGGCCGATCGCCGGATTCATGTCTGTGTCGGTCGAGCCGGGATGCACGATATTGACCGTAATGCCGCGCGGGCCGAGGTCGCGGGCGAGCCCTTTGGTGAAGCCGATCAGCGCCGCCTTGCTCATCGCGTAGAGCGTCGCACCCTCTTCGACCACGCGATCTGCGAGGCAGGACCCGGTCGAGATGATGCGTCCGCCGGCGCCGAGATGCGCCGCGGCCGCCTGTGAGGCGAGCACGACGGCGCGAACGTTGACGGCTAGTGTCGCGTCGATATCGGCGAGACTCCACTCGGCAACCGCTCCTCCACGCCAGATGCCGGCATTGTTGACCAGAATGTCGAGCCCGCCCAGCGAGGCCGCGGCCTTGTCGACCGCCCCCTTKACCGCCACCGGATCCGCGCTGTCGGCAGCAAGTGCGAATCCCTTGCGGCCAAGGGCCTCGATGGCGCGGACCACCTCGCCTGCCTTGTCGGCGGAGTGCTCATAGGTGATCGCCACATCGGCGCCCTCGCGAGCCAATCGCAGGGCGATCGCGGCACCGATGCCGCGGCTGCCGCCCGTGACCAGGGCCTTCTTTCCAGTGAAGCGTGACATCAGGCAGTTCCATTTCTGTGATGATTGATACAGAAACAGATGGAGCGCTTGCCTCCCACCGTCAAGGTAATTATCTATCGATCGATACAGAAAAGGAATGACAATGACGGAACGCGGCCGCCCCCGCGCCTTCGATCGATCCGACGCCCTGAAGAAGGCGATGCTGATTTTCTGGGCGAAGGGCTATCAGGCCACCTCCCTCAGCGATCTGACGGGAGCGATGGGCATTGGCTCGCCGAGCCTCTATGCCGCCTTCGGCAGCAAGGAGGAACTCTATTGCGAAGCCATCGACTTCTTCGAAGCGAGTGAAAGCGATGAGATCGCAGGCCCGTTGACAGCAGCGCCAACCGCCCGAGAGGCGATCTCAGCGTTCCTGGCTGCAAGCGCCGCCGTATTCACGCGGCCGGGGCGCCCGCCCGGCTGCATGATCGTGCTCTCGGCGGTGAATGCCGTTGGTGTCAGCGACCAGACCGCGACCAAACTGCGCGATATGCGCGCCGGAAGCGTTGCGACCATCGCCCGGCGGTTGCGCGCTGCGATCGACGCCGGCGAGATCCCGCCTGGTATCGATGCCGAAGCCCTCGCGAGCTATTACGTCACCGTTCAGCAGGGTATGTCGATCCAGGCGCGCGACGGTGCTTCCCGCCAGCAACTGGACGCGGTTGTCCGCGGCGCGATGGCGGGCTGGGAACAGTTGACGGCCGGCTGATCTATTGCATCGGCCCGAAAAGTGGATTGCGGTTTTCGGGAAAGCCGATGCAAACACAAAGGGTTAGATCATTGGACCGGATACGATTTCCGGTCCAATGATCTAGGGGCCGCCGACATCGCCATAATCATCCGGGGCGGAGCCCAGAATCTTGCCGGGCGCCTTAGGTGCGGTCAGMGGGGTCGGTATCGGTGTATTGCCGTGGAGCAGATCGTTGCCCGCATGGATATCGCTCGCGACCTGGAGATCCAGCCGTTCATCGTCGCGACGACGCACATCCTCGGCAATCTCAGCGACCTCCTCCTCCGACACTCCCATGCTGCGCAGTGCGGCTGCGCCGAAAAGCATGGCGGATTCGAAGGTCTCACGAATCTGGTATTCGACATTGCTGCGGATCAGGTCCATCGCGTGGCCGCGATCATAGGCTCGCACGAACAGCTTCGCGTGCGGGAATTCGGCCTGCGCCATGGCGACGATCCTGTCGGCAGTCACGCGATTATCGACACAGACCAGGATCACCTGCGCCCGCTCGGCGCCGGCCGCATGCAGGATCTCGCGCCGCGTGCCGTCACCGTAATAGACCTTGAAGCCGAAACTCGACGCGGCACGGATCAGTTCGACATCGACTTCGATGATCGAGACGCTGCAGCCCCGCGCCAGCAATGTCTGGCTGGCAACCTGTCCGAAACGCCCAAAGCCGATCATCAGCGCGCTGCCATGCAGGCAGGAGGCAATCTCGACGCCGTCCAGCGAGGTCTGCTCCGGTGGCAGGAAGCGATCGAGAGCCAATACGAGCAAGGGGGTAAGCGCCATCGACAGGATGACCGTGGCGCTGGCCACTGCGTTGACCTCAGCGCCGAAGATGCCCGCCGCTGCCGCAGCGGCATAGAGCACGAAGGCGAACTCACCGCCCTGTGAGAACAGTGCCACCCGCGTGATGGCGTCGCGGGTCCTGGAGCCGAACAGCTTGGCGACGATGAAGATACCGCTGGCCTTCACCGCCATGAACGCCACCACGGCCATTGCGACCAGGCGCCATTCGCGGGCGATCAGGTCGAGTTCGAGCGACATGCCGACGGCAAGGAAGAACAGGCCGAGCAGGATCCCGCGGAACGGCTCGATATCGGCTTCGAGCTGGTGCCGGAAACTCGACTCCGACAACAACACGCCGGCGAGAAAGGCCCCCATCGCCATGGAGAGCCCACTCAACTGCATGGCGAGCGCTGCTCCGAGCACGACCAGCAAGGCAGCCGCGGTCATGACTTCGCGGGCTTGCGCRGCGGCAAGCAGCCGGAACATCGGGTTGAGCAACCAACGCCCCGCGACCACGAGACCAATAACGGAGCCGGCGGCGATCAGTAGCGGGAGCCAGTCGCCGGTATCCCCCGGCTTCGCCGGCGCAAGGAGAGCAACGATCGCCAGCAGCGGCACGATCGCAAGGTCTTCGAGCAAGAGGATCGACACCGCCTGCTGCCCGTGCAGTGTCGAGGTCTCGCCACRCTCGTTCAGCATCTGCATGACGACGGCGGTCGAGGACAGGACGAAGCCCATTCCGGCCACGAAGGCAGCCGGAAGGCTCAGGTCCGCGAGCAGGCCGACACCGGTCAGCAGCGCACCGCACAAGCAGACCTGCGCGGCACCCAGCCCAAAGATCTCACCCTTCAGCTTCCAGAGCCGGGAGGGCTGCATCTCCAGGCCGATGATGAACAGGAACATGACGACGCCGAACTCGGCGACGTGGAGCACGGCCTCCGGGTTGGCGAAGAGACCGAGCCCCGATGGCCCGATGGCGACACCGGCGGTGAAGTAACCGAGCACGGAGCCAAGGCCGAGACGACGAAAGATCGGCACCGCGACAACGCCCGCACCCAGGAGCGCCACGACCTTGACGAGATCACCGGTAAGGCCTTCGACCGCCATGCGCCCTCCTGCTCCTGCCAGGCGCCGGCCCGGCTGCGGCACTCGCAAGCACCTATTGGCGCAGGCCATCGGGAAAGAGCAAGCTCCACGCCGGCGTGGCGGGTCTCAGGCCTTGCGCGTGATTCGGCCCTCCAGCGGGTAGGCTGGATCGCTGTAACCCGGCGTCGAGGGATGGCCGGCAGGCACGAGCCGATCGACCAGGGCCTCATCCTCGGCGTCGAAGCGGGCATCGAGCGCCGCGAGATAGGCCTGCCATTGTTCGAGGGTGCGCGGACCGGCGATCGCCGCCGTCACCAGCGCATTGTTCAGCACCCACTGCACCGCGAACTGGATCGGGGTCAGCCCCTTCGCGGCCGCATGGTCGCGGATCGTGCGGGCGATGATCAGCGATTCCTCGCGCCACTCGGTCTGCATGATCCGCTTGTCGGCGCGGCCGGCCCGCGTGCCCTCCGGCGGTGCCTGCCCCGGTTCGTATTTCGCGGTCAGAATGCCGCGGGCGAGAGGCGAATAGGACGCGACACCCAGGCCATAGAAATCGCAGGCGGGCAAATGCTCGACCTCGGGCATGCGGTTCATCGCGTTATAATAGGGCTGGCTGACCACGGGCCGGTCGATGCCGAGTTCATCGCAGAGCCGGCAGATTTCGGCGACGCGCCAGGAGCGGTAGTTCGAAACGCCGAAATGCCGGATCTTGCCCTGACGCACGAGATCGGCGAGGGCATGCACCGTCTCGCCAAGCGGCACGGTGTGGTCTTCCTTGTGGAGATAGTAGATATCGACGAAATCCGTCCCGAGCCGCCGAAGGCTGTCCTCGCAGGCCTGCATCACCCATTTCCGGGAGAGGCCACTCTGATAGGGCCCCGGCCCCATGACGCTCGCGACCTTGGTGGCCAGAACCCAGTCATGCCGGTTCGCGGCAATCTCCCGCCCGGTCACCTCTTCGGAGCGGCCCTCGTTATAGACGTCGGCCGTGTCGATGAAATTGATCCCCGCCGCGCGCGCATGATCGACGATGGCTCGTGCATCGCCTTCCTCAGTCGCACCTCCGAACATCATCGTCCCCAGGCATAGCGGCGATACCTTCAGGCCGGAACGGCCGAGCCGACGATAGTTCATCTGCGTTGTCCCTGATGCATTGGCGCGCAAACCTGCCTCATCACCTGCGCCCGCGCCAGAGCGAGGCACGCAGAGATGCCTTGCAAGGGCAAGAGATTCCTTAAGATTTCATGGGAAGCTGCGACAGTCAGTCAATGGTCGCTCACCCATGAATCTCGCCGCTCTCGTCCAGAGCCAGACCCTCGCCACCTTGCTTGCAGCCTTGGCTCCCGGAGCCGGGCTCGAGCCCGGCAAGACGGTCGAAGCGCGCTTGCTCTCCCTGGGCAAGGACGGTACCGCGACGGCTTTGGTCGATGGCGTGAAGATCGATCTCGTTCTCGCCGGCCCGGAAGTCCGACAGGCTGCGCTGCAGCCCGGCACAACGCTCACGCTCAAGATCGAGGCTCCGGAAGACGGTGGAACGGGGGTGCGGGCGACGCTGCTTGCGGCTCGCCCCCCGGGCGAAGCTCTCACTCCTCCACCTCAGTTGGTGCCCATCGACGGTCCGCGGCGCGAGCCGGCGCTCGCACCGCTTGCGCTGGAGACGGGCCGCAGCGCCAAGCCGTCGGCTCCGGAGGCCGCCACCCCCGGCCTGCCGGCTTCGTCGCGTCTTGCCGGAGCGAGCTCTTCAGCACCTTTGCCAATCCCCGCTACCGTCGCGGCGGCCCCTGCGCCGGCCCACCTGCTGCAGTCCGAGGCGACGCCCTCGCCGCGCGCACTTGCCGGCCCGCTGATGGGCGAGGCTCTCGCTCGCCAGGACAGTCTCGCGCCGCTCTTCGCCAATCTGCAGGTGCTTGCCAACGGTACGATCTCGCTCGTCCTGCCCAAGCCCCTGATGGGCCTGATCGACCAGATCCTGGCTCAGGCCATGCCGGCCGAGCGTAGACCGGTAACCGGCCAGGGCTTGAAGCAGGCCGTCGCACGCTCCGGGCTTTTCCTGGATGCGCAGGAGGCAAGACTGCCTTCGCGAGCAAGCGACCGCCCGGAGGCAGCCGCACCACGCCCCACTCCTCACGGCGATCTGAAGGCTGGGTTACGCGCGCTCAGCGACATGCTGCGGCCGCTTGTCGCCCCGGACGCCGCCGCTCCAGGGCTCAAACCATCGGGAACAGAACCAAGGACGGCAGAGCAGGCAACGAGCGATGCGGAAGCGCATATCCGCCCGTCCCCGCCACGGCGCGACGGCGCGCTCGCCCCTCAATCGATTGCCGAACCCAGCCTGTCGGCCGGAGAAAAGCCGCTCATCATCGCACGCACCCTGCTCGACCAGACCGACGCCGCGCTCGACCGCGTCAAGCTCGCGCAGTTCGCATCTCTGCCGCCAGAACCCAACCGTCCCGAGGCCGCACAAGGCCAACGCTGGGTGACGGAGATCCCTCTCGCTTTCCAGGCGGGCACCGCGATCCTGCCGCTGCATATCGAGAAGGACCCGCCGCGACGCGGCCCCTCTGGTGTCGAAGGGCCCCTCTGGCGCGTGCGCTTTGCTCTCGACGCCGAGCCGATGGGTCCGCTGCAAGGTGTCGTAACGCTCCAGGGACGCGCGGTGAGCGTCTCGCTTTGGGCCGAACGCGAGGGAACGAGCCAGTTCCTGCGCGGCGCTGCGCCTGACCTTCAGGCAGCGCTGGCCAATGCAAAATTTGAAGACGGAACCGTCGACATTCATTCCGGCCAGCCGCAAGCTAGGCGAGCGACCGCCGGCCAGTTCCTGGACCGTCTGTCATGAGCCCTCCCTCTCCCGATCCGCTCGCGGTCGCGCTCGAGTATGACGGCCATGGCGCCCCGCGCGTCACAGCAAAGGGCCGCGGAGAGCTTGCTCAACGCATCATCGAGACCGCCCGCGAACATGATGTCGACATCGAGCGGAACGCTGTGCTCGCGCAGGCTCTCTCCGCGGTCGAGCTGGACGATCAGATCCCCGAGGAACTCTACCGAGCTGCGGCGCAGGTCATCGCCTTTGTGCTATCGTTACGGGGCGAGATGCGCCTCGGCAGGCAGGGCGGCGGCCAGTCTTGATCCAGTCCTGCCCAGAGCCTGCTTGCCGCCTCCGCACGAGGGTCGGATGAGCGCCGAGATCGTCATCAGGCGCACGCGGCTTGGCGATTATGTCGGCTATGCCGCAGCCTTCGCCGAACTCGCGGAACGAGCGGTCGAGCCCAATCCCGCCATGTCGCCAGCCACTGTCGCGGCTGCGCGGGTCCTGGTTCCAGATGACCGCATCGTCATCCTGACGGCCTGGCGCAGTGAAGCGCTCGGTTCCGAGAGCCTCGTCGGAATCTGGGTGTTGCGTCGGCAGCGCGACTGGCGCAGCGGCCTTACCCCCATCCTCGCCGCTCCGCTCGTGCCGCTCTACGAGGTTTCATCGGCCCCCGTGCTGGACCGCGACAATGCCGAGGATATCGCGCTCGCTCTGCTGCGCCACCTCGCCGCATCACGCGACCTGCCGAAGACCCTGGCTCTGCCGCTCCTGCCCGTGGAGGGGCCGGGCTTTCTTGCGCTCCAGGRGGCTTGCCGCGTCACCGGCAGCGGGCTGACGACATTCGAAACCTGGCAGCGTCCCGTGATGATCGCTCAGCCCGGCGACGATGCCGAGCGCTATCTCCGTCGCGCGCTTGGCTCAAGCTACAAGAAGCGCATGCAGCAGTTCCGGGCGGTCGCACGAAACGGCGTGGTCCCCTTCCAGCGCAAGCGCCGCCAGGCCGCAGGCGAGGCGTTCGAGACCTTCCTCGCACTCGAAGCGGCAGGTTGGAAGGGGGAAGTTGCGACCGCAATCGCCTGCCTGCCTGATGACGCCGCCTATTTCCACCGGCTCGTCGAGCTCTTCGCCGAACAGGACGCGATCCAGCTCGACACGCTGCTGCTCGATGGCAAGCCCATGGCGATGGGACTGCTCGTCGAAAGCGGAAATACCCGCCAGTTCCTGAAGATCGCCTATGACGAAACCCAGGCGCGCCATTCGCCAGGGCGAGCGCTGACCATTGCGATGCTCCAAGCCGATTTCACGGAGACGCCGCCGGCCTTCTTCGACAGCGGCGCAGGCGACGGCGTCGATCCGGGAACCTATGTCTGGGGCGAGCGCAGGACCATGGCGAATGCGATCATCGCGATCGGCAGCGCGATACCGGGGCCGGCACAAATCGCCGCCCTGGCCCGCATGTGGCTGCGGCGCCTGCGGAATCGGCATCAAGCGGCAAAGCATCGATAGAGATCACGCGGCTCGGCTGGCGACCACGCGCCCATCAACTGAGAGCAACTCCGGCGACGCCGCGCTGTCGAGCCGACGTCCGGTTCGGAAGGCGGCGGCCTATGACGAGATTGACCGGGCCCTCCACCTGCCCGATACCGGCCAGGATCATCCTGCAACGGTGCGACGGCATGACCAGCGATATCAAGATCGGAATCGTCACGGTATCCGACCGGGCCTCAGCCGGCATCTATGCCGACGAGGGCGGCCCCGCCATTCGCGACTACCTGAAGAATGCGCTCGCTTCGCCCTGGACGGCCGTTGCGCGGGTCATCCCGGACGACCGCAGGGCGATTGCCGACACCCTGATCGAACTTGCCGACCGCGAGGGCTGCTGTCTCATCGTCACGACGGGAGGCACCGGTCCTGCTCCCCGCGACGTCACGCCCGAGGCCACGGACGACGTTGTCGAGAAACCGATGCCGGGCTTCGGCGAACTGATGCGCCAGGTCAGCCTTACCAAGGTGCCGACCGCGATACTCTCGCGCCAGACCGCCGGCATCCGCGGGCGCTCGCTCATCGTCAACCTGCCGGGACGGCCCCGCGCGATCGCCGAATGCCTCGACGCCGTGATGCCCGCGATACCCTACTGCATCGACCTGATCGAGGGCCCCTATCTGGCCACCGACCCGGCCGTCATCGTCGCCTTTCGTCCGGGCCAGAAGGCCAAGGCCTGAATTTTTCCACGACCCTGCATTTAACCAATGGTAGTGACGTTGCTGTAAGGCAGCAGGGTCACGACCTGCCTGAGAAGAGCGCGCTTGATGTCAGTCCCGAAAATCGTTCCGCTCGTCATGGCCGGCGGAGCCGGCACCCGGCTTTGGCCGCTGTCGCGCGATACGTTGCCCAAGCAGTTCATTCCGCTGCTCGGAGACGGGATCTCGACCTTCCAGGCAACCCTGCAGCGGCTCCATGACCCGCGCTTCGATGCGCCGATCGTCATCACCAACAACGACTTTCGCTTTATCGTTGCCGAACAGATGCTCGCGATCGGCATCAAGGGCGAGATCGTCCTGGAGCCGGAGCGACGCGATTCCGCCGCAGCGGTCGCAATCGGCTCGCTATTGGCAGAACAGCGCCGGGCCGGCGCGATCTGCGCGGCCTTTGCAGCCGATCACGTCATTCAGGCGACTGCAGCATTCCGCGACGATTGTGCGATCGCAGCCGAGCTCGCTGCGTCCGGCCTGATCATGACGCTCGGCATTCCCCCGACGCATCCCTCGACGGCCTATGGCTATCTCGCACCCGGCGAGCCGCTGCCCGGCGAGCGCGCAAAACGTCTGCAGCGTTTTGTCGAGAAGCCCGACCTGGAACGCGCCACGCGCTATCTCGAGGAAGGATATCTCTGGAACAGCGGCAATTTCGTCTTCGCCGCTGCGACCATGTGCGAGGAGTTGGAGCGCCACGTTCCCGAAGTGCTGAGCGCCGCGCACGCCGCGATTGCCAGCGCGACCCGCGACCTCGACTTCCTGCGCCTCGGCCCGGAGGCGTTTGCCCAGGCCACCAAGATTTCGATCGACTACGCCGTGATGGAGCGGACGCGGGCGGCCGGTGTCGTGCAGGCAAGCTTCGACTGGTCCGATATCGGCGCCTGGGACTCGATCCACGAGATCAAACAGAAGGACGCCGATCGCAACGTCCTCGAAGGCGAGGTGGTCGCGCTCGATAGCCACGGCATCTATGTCCGCAGCGACGACGTGTTGACGACGGTTCTCGGCCTCGACGATGTCGTCGTGGTTGCGACGCGCGATGCCGTGCTCGTCTCGTCAATGGCCGCCGCCGGCAAGGTCAAGAACCTCGTCGAGTTGATGAAGGCCGATGGCCGGCCGCAGGCGAGCGAGCACCTGAGGGTCTACCGGCCCTGGGGCTGGTATCAGCGCATCGATATCGGCCAGCGCTTCCAGGTTAAGCGCATCAACGTCAAGCCAGGCGGGCTGCTCAGCCTGCAGAAGCACTTTCATCGCGCCGAGCATTGGGTCGTGGTTTCGGGAACAGCCGAAGTTACGGTCGATGCCAAGGTCACGCACGTGCATGAGAATGAATCGGTGTACTTGCCGATCGGCTGCGTCCACCGCTTGCGCAATCCCGGCAGGATCGACCTCGAGCTGATCGAGGTACAGGTCGGCTCCTATACCGGCGAGGACGACATCATCCGCATCGAAGACATCTACGCGCGTAGCTGAAGGCGGGCTCAGGCGGCGTTCAGCTCCTGGCCGATGGCTCGGATCAGCTGTGAGCCGACCGGGTCCGAGCTCGCGGGAAAGCCGCCTACGAGGCTGCCATCGCGCCCGACCAGATACTTATGGAAGTTCCAGGTCGGGACTTCGGCCGGCCGCCGTGTCGCCGCCCAGCGATAGAATGGATGGGCGTCCGGACCACGCACGCTCGATTTCGCAGCGAACGGGTAAGTCGCGCCATAGGTCTGGCGCGCTGCTTCCGCGATAGCCATGCCTTCCAGCGGCTCCTGCCCGCCGAAGTCATTGCACGGCACCGCCAGCAGCATCAGGCCACGGCCGGAATAGCGTTGCCACAGCTGCTCAAGTGTTGCGAACTGCCCTGCGTAGCCGCAATTGGTAGCCGTGTTGACGATCAGGATCGGCTTGCCGCGATAGGCCGCCAGCGGAATATGGCCGCCCTCGAGCCGGGCGAACGCAAACTGGTAGGCGTCGGGTGCGCTCTGCGTATCGGGCGACATGGCAAATGATGGGCTCGCAGCGAGCCCGCCGATCAGGCTCAACACGTCCCGACGAAGCAGCGGCATGGCCTGCCCTCCCGCGAAATCTCATGATCCGGCGCAGATACTGGCGCAAATGAGAGCGCCCCGCAGCCATGAAGGCCCGGGGCGCCGGATCACAATGGTGAGATTGGCCTCGAGTTGCCTGCGCTCAGCAGGCGAGAACTTTCTTCACCCGCACCTCGAGGTCGCGGAGCTCATAGGGTTTCACGACATAGTGGTCGGCGCCGTTGCTGGTCGCCTCGTCCATCTTGTCCACCGAGCGCTCGGAGGTCGCCATGATGATCTTGATCTGGTTGAGCTCCGGCACGGAGCGGATCGCCCGCAGCAGATCGATGCCGCTCATTCCGTCCATGTTCCAGTCGAGCAGAAGCAGATCATAGCGCTTGGTCTGCATCTTCATCAGCGCTTCGCGCGCGTTCTCCGCCTCATCGATGTCTTGGAACTCGATTTGCTTCAGGAAATAGGTGGCAAGACCGCGCATGCTCTTCTGGTCGTCGACCACGAGGATCCGGTAGTCACTTCTGGCTTTCATCACGCTCTCCTCACGCGGTGCGCTGATGCGGACGTTCTGCGATCAGGTGGCCGATAGCGGCGCCAATCTGGTCGAGTGCCACAACGCGATCAGCGGCCCCGATCTCGAATGCTGCTTTCGGCATCCCGTTTACCACACAGGTTTCGCCACTTTGAATTAACGTCTCGGCGCCGGCTTTGCGCATGGCTAACAAACCGTCTGCCCCGTCCCGGCCCATCCCGGTCAGCAGCACGCCTACCGCATGGGCACCCAGGCTGCGCGCCACCGAGTGGAACATGACATCGACCGATGGAGAATGACCGCTGACCAGCGGCCCTTCCTTCAGGACGCAGACCAGTTCCCCACGGCGCTCTTCGATCTCGAGATGGCGCAGGCCACCTGGCGCGACGACCGCCATGCCAGGCTTCAGCTTGTCCCCGTCAGCCGCCTCGCGGACGTCAAGCCCGGTGGCTGCCGCCAGGCGTGCCGCGAATTTTGCCGTGTAGCCGGCGGGCATGTGCTGAACCACGACCATCGGGATGCGCAGATTGGCGAGGTCCCGCATCACCACCTGCACGGCCGGCACCCCGCCAGTCGAGGCGCCGATGGCGATCAACGACGTACGCCCACCGGGCGAGGCGGAAGCGCGCGCCGGTTCACGAACGGGAGCTGGCCGTGCCGGCGCGGCTTCGCGCGCCAGAGCGCGCGCGGCTGCAAGCATCTTTCGACTGGCCGAGGCGCGGTGAAGCGCAGCCACCAGATGCTTCATGAAGCCTTCGAGCGTATGCGTCGTGCCGTCCGGCTTCTCGATGAAGTCGATCGCCCCTAGTTCCAGCGCCTGGATGGTGTTGTCGGCGCCTGGGCCGCCGAAGGCTGAGACGATCAGCACCGGCAACGGGTCCTGCTTCAGCACGCGCGCCAGCAACTTGAGGCCGTGCCGTCCCGGCAGTTCGAGATCGAGCGTCAGCAGGTCTGGCCGCAGCTCCTGGATCGCGTCCCAACCCTCCTCCGCGCTGCCGGCGACGCCGATCACCTTGAAGCCGGGGGCGGAGTCGATGATCTGCGTCATGAGCTTCTGCATCAGGACGGAATCGTCGACGACAAGGACAGTGACGGGTTTGGCCGATGGTGCTTGGTTCAGGGTCATGTGAAGATCTCGACATCACCTGCGACAGGCTGGGTCTTAAGTCGGTTGAGATAGGCCACTTCCTGCTCATGCTCGCTGCTGCGAACGCTCGGCTGCACATGCTGCACCCAGGCCCGTCCCGTGGAAGGCTGGTAGTGGATTCGCCGTGAGCGTGTGCCGCCGACATCCTTGGAGACGATGGGAATGCCTTCCCGGTTGAGGAAGTCGAGCACGAAGGCAATGTTGCCGTCGCCTATGGCGAGCATGGTCGCCCCCGACAGGACCCGTGCCCCGCCGAAGACCTTGGCTTCGAGATGATTTCGTTTGCCGCCGCGCTTGAGCAGGCCGTTGATGAGAACTTCCATCGCGGTGTCGCCATAACGCTCGCCGGCGCTGGCATCGTTGCCACTGTTGTTCTTCGGCAGCAGGAAATGGTTCAGCCCGCCGACCCCTGCCTGCGGATCGCGCATGCAGACCGAGATGCACGAGCCCAGCACAGTCGCGACGATCTCGTCCTTCGCCGAGGTGATCTCGTGCTCACCTGGCGCGACCGTGATGATCGTCGCCTCGAAACGGGGGTCGAAATAGCGCCGAGAGGACCGCGTGATACTCATGGGGTTCTCTCGTAGATCGTGCGGCCGATCAGCCTGAGCTGCGGGTGAGGTTGCGGGAGCGACTCGGAATGACCGAGATAGAGGAAGCCTCCCGGCGCAAGCAGATCGACGAAGCGGTCGAGGATCGTGGCCTTGGTCCGGGTATCGAAATAGATGAAGACGTTTCGGCAGAAAATGGCATCGAATGGGCCACGCATCGGCCAGTTCTCGATGAGATTGAGCCGTTTGAAGGCGATCAGCCGGCGCAGATCATCGCTGATCCGCGCCTCTCCACGCCCGACCTGCCCGTCCAGGCGCAGCAGCGGCCTGACATCGGCGGGCAGACGCTCGAACAGTTCCGCCGGATAAATGCCCGCTTCCGCGCGGTTGAGGATGTCCGTGTCGATATCAGTCGCCAGAATGCGGAAATCGAGATCGCTGCGTGAGCCGATGACATCGCGCGAGACGGCCGCAATGCTGTAGGGCTCCTCGCCGGAGGAGCAGGCAGAGGACCAGATCCGGATACGTCCGCGCCGGCCGCCGCGTTCCTGAACCAGCTTCGGCAGCACATCGCGGCGCAAGTGGTCGAAATGATGCCGCTCGCGGAAGAAGGCGGTGTGGTTGGTGGTGACCGCGTTGATCAGCTCGAGGATCTCGTCCTGCGCGCCCGGCGACTTCAGGAAGGCGCAATATTCCGCGACCGAGCCCATTCCCAGCGCCTTGACGCGTCGGGAAAGGCGACCCCGCGTCATCGCTTCCTTGTGCTCGCGGATGACGATGCCGGCATGCTCGTAGACGAGCTTCGATATGAAGCCCATGTCCTCACGCGTCAGTGTGGCTTCGGGAAGACCTTGAGGCGCGAGCATCACTGTGAACCTGACAACATCGAACTAGAACTCGGCCCAATCATCGACACGCCCATTGGCGATGCGGCGCGGCGCGGGACGGACCGCCGGGGCTTTCGTCAAATCCGGCCGACGCGGCTCCGGGCGGCGGACCGCCGGCGCGACACGCGCCTGCTCGACGAGCGCTGCAGCCGCAAGTCGCTGCAACCGGGCTGGCTCGGTCTGCGCAGCATGAACCGACGGCACAGCGAACCCCTCCTCGATGCGGAAGACGGCAACAAGCTGTTTCAGCCTGTCGATTTCCGCCATCAGCTCATATGCCGATGACGCACTCTGCTCCGCCAAAGCCGAGTTCTGCTGGGTCATCTCGTCCATATGGGCGACGGTCTGGCTCATCTCCTCGATGCCATGGGCCTGTTCGGCGGTCGCGGAAGAGATCTCAGCGACGGTCGCAGAGACCTTGCTCGCAGCGGCCACGATCCGCTCCAGAGCTTCACCGGTGCTGCGTACGAAGCGCACGCCCTCGCCGACCTGCTCGTTGGAGGTCGCGATCAGACCCTTGATATCCCGCGCGGCCTGAGCGGAACGCTGTGCCAGGGCGCGCACTTCGGAGGCCACCACGGCAAACCCCTTGCCGGCATCACCGGCCCGCGCAGCCTCGACCGCCGCATTGAGCGCCAGCAGATTGGTCTGGAAGGCAATACCGTCGATCACGGAGACAATCTCCGAGATGCGGACGGAGGACGTCTCGATCCGTTCGATGGCGCCAACCGCCTGAGACACGACAACCCTGCCGTCATTGGCCACATTCATGGCCTCTCCGGCCAGCTGGGTCGCCTCGCGGGAGCGGGCCGCGCTCTGCTTGACGGAGGCTGCCAGTTCCTCGGTCGTCGCGGCCGTTTCCTCCAGATTGCCGGCTGTCGCTTCAGTCCGCCTGGCAAGGTCGCCTGCGCCGGAATTGATCTCGATCGCGGCTCGCGAAACATTGCCTGCCGTCCGTTGGATGGTCGAGACGGTCTGGCCGAGATGGGCGAGTGCTCCGTTCAGGCTGCGCTTCAGCTCTGCGAGGCGGCCGCGATAGTCCCCCTCCATGCGGTGGCTCAGGTCGCCCTCAGCCAGTCCACCGAGCACGCTCGAAAATTCACCGACCGCGCCTTCGACCAGCGTATTGATCTGATTCAGGCCCTCGGCGATGCGAGCCATAGCCTCCGGCTTGCCCGCGAGCGGAATACGACGCGAGAAGTCGCCCTCGACGGCCGCCGAGACGACATCTGCAACCTCGTTGGCGGCGGCAAGTTCGTCGGTCAGTTCCAGCCATTCCACGGCGGTGCCGAGACGCTCGCCATTGGCATGCAGGACAGGGCTCAAAGACAGCGAAATCGTCCGCCGGCCGAGCGCATAGCGGATCGCGCGGGCCCCGCCGACATCATGCCGCCCGAACACGGGGTCGCCATAGACGGCATCCATGACCCGGCCAAGCATGTCCTTGGCCGAGCAGCCCGGGAAAGTCGTGCGAAAATCCTCCTGGGCCTCGGCAAAGAACTTCAGCAGCGACTTGTTGACGTAGACGACGCGGTTCTGCCGATCGCAGACCATGACATTGGTGCGGCAGTCATCGAGCGCGGCACGGATACGCGCAGCTTCGACCCCTGTCTCGTGAATGCTCTTCAGGGCGCGGGCAAGGTCGCCGATCTCGTCGCCGCGGGCGAGGCCCGGGATCGCGGCGTTCTCGCCCTGGGCCAACAGGCCGACCGCATCGCGCATCTCGACGATGGGACGGTAGATAGAGCGCGCCGCAAACCAGCCGACGGCCGCGATCGCGACCCCCGAAACGAAAGCCGCGCCGAGAAACTTCAGCGGCAGCCGTACCGAGAGTCTCGAAAGGGAACCGGCGAAGCTGCCCATGTTCTTGTCGTGTCTTTCTTGGCGCGTTGGCCTTCCCCGGCTCAGTCATCTCGCGCGTTGCCGCGTCAGATGATGATCAAGCCGCCCGGGTCGTCCGAGCGAGAGGGGTTTCGGCCCCGCCTTCGCGGATCACGGCCGCCAGGTCGAGCAGGGCGACGATCTCGGTGTCGAGCAGTACGAGGCCTTCGATCAGCCCATGCTCGTCACGCTCCAGATCCGGCGCCGGGCGAACCGCGCTGACCGGAACATCGACAATGTCGGAGACCGAGTCGACCAGCAGGCCGGCGGTCTTGTCCTCGACATCGACGACGACGATGACATGGGTTGCCGTGGCATCGGTGACACCGAGGCCGATCGAGGTGCGCAGGTCGTAGACCGCGAGAATGACGCCGCGGAGATTGAGCACGCCGCGCACATGCGGGGCCGCATGCGGCAGGGGCGTGGTCACCTGCCAGCCCTTGATTTCGCGAACCATGCCGACATCGATGCCGAAAGTCCGATCACCGACGCGGAAGGTAACGATACGGCGCACGGCTGATTCAGGCTGCGCCGACGAGAAGTGCTTTTCGCCGAGTTGAAGGGTCATGATCATCCAGCCATTTTCAGTTCGGGAACGGGTTGCCGGCTGCCGGTCGCGGCCAGCCTCAGCATCGAGTCGACATCGAGGATCAGGGCGACGAGGCCGTCGCCGAGGATGGTCGCGGCGGATGCGCCGTTGACCGCGCCGTAATTCGCCTCGAGGCTCTTCACGACGACCTGCTGCTGGCCGACGATCTCGTCGACCGCAATTCCGACGTTACCGCCGCGCTCGGTTTCGGCGATGATGATGATGTTCTCGTCGCGCTGCCCGGACGAGCCCATCACGGCGCCGAGCCGGTAGAGCGGTGTGACCTCACCGCGCCAGCGCAGGACTTCCTGGCCGAAGGTGAGATGCTCGATCGGCGTATTGGCGAGGTGCTGGGTCTCGATCACACTCGCGATCGGGATGACATAGCGATCGTCTCCGCAGCGGATCACCATGCCCTCGAGCACGGCGAGCGTCAGCGGCAACGCCAGGGTAAACTTGCAACCGCGGCCGGGCTCGGAATCCACGCTGATGCGGCCGCCGAGCGATTCGACATTGCGCCGCACCACATCCATGCCGACGCCGCGGCCCGAGATGTCGCTGACGGCCTCTGCGGTCGAAAGCCCGGCGGCGAAGATCAACTGGTCGATCTCCTCGGGTGCAAGCTTTTCATCGGGGCCGACAAGACCACGCGAACGGGCCTTGCCCAGTAGCTTCTCGCGATTGATGCCGCGCCCGTCATCGGTGACGGAAATCACGATGCGCCCGGCCCGATGTTCGGCGGTGAGCTGGATCGTGCCCTCCGGCCCCTTGCCTGCTGCCAGGCGTTCCTCCGGCGTCTCCAGGCCATGATCCATCGAATTGCGGATCATGTGAGTCAGCGGATCGGCAAGCTCTTCGATGATCGTCTTGTCGACCTCGGTGTTTTCGCCTTCGAGCACCAGGCGCACTTCCTTGCCCAGGGTCTGCGCAAGCTCGCGGACGAGGCGCGGCATGCGCTGGAACACGGCCTTCACCGGCTGCGCGCGCACGGCCATGACATGGTCCTGCAGCTCGCGTGTCTGGCGCGACAGCGTCAGGATGCCCTCGGCGGTCTTGGCATAGACGTCATAAGGCAGCGAGCGCACGCATTCGACCAGCATGGACTGGGTAATGACGATCTCGCCGACGAGATTCATCAGCTTGTCGATGCGGTCGAGATCGACACGAACGCTGACGGCCTGGCGTTGGCGGGCCGCAGGAGCATCATTGGCAGGAGCACGAAGCGCAGGACGCGGCACGGGCGGAGCCGCCGCCTCGACTGGGGCCGGCGCAGGAGCCGGCACAGGAACGGGTTCCGGCGCAGCGGCCGGAGCAGGCCCGAGCTTCGCCAGGATTGCCGAGAGATCGGCAGCAACCGACTGCGGCACCTCTGCTTCGACGGCAGCGACTGGCGCGAACGAGGCCACATCGTCATTGGCCGGCTCGGGCATCGCCTCGATCTCGAACTCCTCGGTCGCGAGGGTGAAATCGAACTTGCCGTGCAGCTCTTCGACCGACAACTGCGTGCGCAGGTTCACGGCAAAGCGCATCCAGCAATCGGTGACGTCGAGTTCCTCCAGCGACGGCACGTGGCTCAAGTCGCAGGAAACCGAAACGATGTCCTCCGACGGCAGGGCCGCCAGCACGACTCGGGGTTCGATCACACGGCGGAAGAGGTCGCGATCCGGCGTGATGCGCAGGCACATCTCGCTACCGGCCTTCACCGGCTCGGCCGGAGCGACGGCGGCAACTGGCTCGTCGTCCCAGCCGTCATCGATCGGCTTCACTGGCGCGGCGGACTTCGCCTCGACCATCGCAAGCAGATTGCCGAGCGCTGCGATACCGGGCGGGGCGTCATCGATCGCAGGCGCCGAGGCCGATGGCACTGGAGGTGCGGAAGCGGCGGGAGCTGCCGCGACGGGTTCGGCCTGCCCGACACGTTCCAGCGCCTCGAGCAGATCAGGACGCGGGCGGGCCGGTTCGTCATTGCGCGCCGCCGACACCAGATCGGCAACGGCATCCGAGCAGCGCAGGAACAGTCCGAAGGGAGCGTCCTCGATCGCGACACGCCCCGAACGCAAATGATCGAGCGAGGCCTCGAAGACATGGGCGAAGGCGACGAGCTCCGTGCAACCGAAGGCCCCTGCCCCGCCCTTGATCGAATGGATCGCGCGAAATGCGGCGTTGACGTCCTCGGGCTCGCGTGAGCCCTCATCAAGCGCCTGAAGCTTTTGCTCCAGAGCGCCGAGAAGCTCTTCGCATTCCTGGAAGAACGTTTGTTTGAGTTCCGCTAACGGATCCATCGGCCAGCCTTAATTCTGATAGCGAGCAACGAGGCCGAGCAGGGTGTTGGGCTCGAACGGCTTGACCATCCAGGCGCTGGCACCGGCGCGCCGGCCCTCCGCCTTGATCTCGGCGCCGTTTTCCGTCGTCAGCACGATGATCGGCGTATTCTGGCCGGCCGGCCGGGCACGGCAGGCGCGCGTGAACTCGATTCCGTCCATCAACGGCATGTTGAGGTCGGTGATCACCAGATCGGGCTGGAACTGGTCGAACTTGACGAGGCCGTCCTCGCCGTTCTCCGCTTCCGCCACCTCATGTCCGGCATTGCGAAGCGTCAGGCTGAGCAGACTGAGCAGGGTCTTCGTATCGTCGATGGCCAGGATTCGCATCGATATCACTCCAGGACGAGAGCGCTTTGGGCAGGATCGAAGCCGATCGCCTGCAGGGACTTGCGGCACTCTTCCGAGGCCGCCTTGAGAGTGACGCTGAGCCCCTTTGCCTGCGCACTGGTCGCGGCGGCATGGAGCAACTGAATCCAGAGGCTGGGCAGAGGGCCAGCTTCAGCGCATTCGACGRCGATGCTCTCCTTCTGCTCCAGCGCGACAAGCAGCTGATTGCGGAAGGCTGCCGCCTCGGAACGACCGAGAAAGGCTGGAAGCGAGACGGTGATGACCACGGCGGCGGGACCCATGATTGGCGGATGGACGATCACGCCAGATTGGTAAAAATTTCGCTAATCGGCGGCACCCGGCATCAACGCTTTGGGCGTTTCCGAGGCAGGTGTGGTCAGAACATGGCATTACTGATGGCACGCGGAACGAGCGAGATGCTGCCGTTCTGCTCTTTGTACTTGCGCGGGATGTTGATGATCCCGGACAGGTGCAGCCAGAGCGCGTTGGGCGAGATCGGCTTGGTGATGATCTCGTGCGCCCCGAGCTTGGCCGCCTGCACGACCGAGCGACGGTCGGGGCGTTCCATCATCACCAGAACCGGAGCCTTGGCGAAGGGCGAAGTCTTGAACGAACGGATCGATGCCAGGCATTTGACGCTGCCGGAATCGGGCAGGTCCCAGTCCAGGACCACGATGTTCGGCTGCTTCTGGATGAACATCGTTGCGGCCGAGGACAAATCCGCGGCCTCGAAGATGCGGTGGAGCGACGCCTGGTAGAGCATGGTCCGGACGATGCGCCGGTAATGCGCGCTGCTATCGATCAGCAGGACCGAGAGGTTGGGAAAAGACGGCGCGATATGCATGACGCTGGACCGGACACTCACTCAACCCGACGCGCCATCCTGGCGCTACGCGTAGTCTTGCCTGCAGGAAAGCTCACAGGCCGTTAATGCGGTCGCCTCAAACGCTGAGACCGAAGCGAAATCCGCCCCAATGGCGCCCCTTGACCCAGATCGGCGCGGAGAGGTCCTCCATGACGAGAAACTGGCCGCCGCCCATGTCGCGCCGATAGGTCTGCAGCAGGAAGGGTTTCTGGTTGCGGGCAGCCGCCAACCCGGTGCGATCCGCGAAGACGCGGCGGTTCCGGCAATTCGCGTTGTTCCAGATCGGATCCCGTCCCTGCGCTTGCGAGTACTTGCGGTTATGGGTCGGCAGAAAGCCGTTGCGATCGACGGCCGCGCAGAAAACGACGCGCTTGTTTGCGGCCAGCAGCCTTTCCTGGAGCGGCGGCAGCAGACGATCGGTCAACGCGACGAAACGCGTCATATGCTGCAGGGGGTCCGAGCCGCCGATCGGACGATAGGTCTCGTCGAAGAGATCGGCCATCGTGACTTCGCCTTGTGCCACGGCGTCCTCGAAGAGGCCGGAAATGGCTTGCGCCGTCTCCATGGCGGTGGCGATCAGTTCCGATTGCGCGGTGCGCACGCCGGAAGCCGCAATCGAACCGAGGATCGCCTCGCTGATCGAGACGAGCGAAGCCGCCCGGCCCGACGCGAGATCGAGATTGCCGCTCGACTGGTCGACGCCGGCGACCAGCGCCTTGAGATCCTCGCCGACCTTGGCGAAGGCGATGGCATTCTCCCGCGTCGGATTCGAGATCGCATCGATATCGCCGATCAGCCCGACGACCGAGCGACCGAAAATGTCGAGTTCGCCGACCTGCCGGGATATTCCCCTGCTCTCCTCGTTCGCGCGGCGGGCGACCGCTGCATTCTCGACACTGCGGCGGGCAAGCTGATCGACCGTTTCCACAAGCGCGTCGAGCTGTCGGGTGCTGAGTGCGGTTGCCTCACGCGTCTGCTCGGAGAGTTGCTTCACGGCCGCAGCGATGACCGCAAACCCGCGCCCCGCCGAACCACTCCGCGCCGCCTCGACACCGGCATTGATCGAGAGCAGTTGGATCTCGCGCGTGATCGTCTGGATGGCGTCGCTCGCCTCGCGAACCTTGTGGGCATTGGTGACGGCCTCGGCAAGCGCGGCCGAAATCGATTCAGCCCCCTGGCTCAGCGTCTCGATATCGCTCTGGGCAGCATTCAGCCCCTGCCGAACCGCTCCCGTGACCCGTTCCAGGCCACTCTTGACGACGGAAGCCGCCTTCTGAGCGTCTTCCGCCGAACTCTGGATCGAGCGATTGGAGCGCGAAACCTGCTCGACGGACGCAACGACGCGGTGCAGCCCTTCGGCCTGGCCTTCGAGCTGTCGTGTGACATCGCCGATGCAGCCGGAAATATCCGTGATCTCGACTCCGAGCTTGCCGAAGCGCTCCGCGATCTCGCCAATGGCGCGGGCGGCCGCAGTCCCATTGAGCACATCCTCATTGGCCGTCTCCGGCAGCTTGAGCGCCTGTGCTTGCATGGCGAGATGTATCCGCGACCAGAGGAAGCCTCGCTCACCCTAGGCAAAACACGGTAAATCACGCGTTAACAGCCGGATCGGCCGTTAACCCTCCCTCCGCGTACCGATCACGCCCTGTCGCAGGCGAGGCGGACATCGCCGAAATCGCGCAGGGGGGGGCGTTGCTGCGAACAGCGCTCGACGGCACTCGCACAGCGCGGGTGAAACGCGCAGCCGCTCGGCGGTGCAATCGGGCTCGGCACCTCGCCCGACATCGGCTTGCGCTCCCGGTTCGGCCTCTCGACATCGGGAATCGTGTCGAGCAGCAGCCGCGTATAGGGATGGCGCGGCAGGTTGAAGACCTCATCGGCGGGTCCGGCCTCGACGAAGCGGCCGAGATACATGATCGCCAGATGGTCGGACATGTGCCGAACCACCGAGAGATTATGGCTGATGAAGAGATAGGTCAGGCCGAACTCGGCCTGCAACCTCACCATGAGATTGAGGATCTGTGCCTGCACGGAAACGTCGAGTGCCGAGGTCGGCTCGTCGCAGACCAGGAAGTCGGCCTCGGTCGCCAGTGCACGGGCGATCGAGATGCGCTGCCGCTGCCCGCCGGAGAATTCATGCGGGAAGCGCCGGGCGTCGGCGCGGGACAGACCGACGATCTCGAGCAGATTGCCGACGCGTTCCGTCACCTCGGCATCATCGCGACGCAGCTTCAGCTCCCGGATCGGCTCGGCAATGATGTCGCCGACGCGCCAGCGCGGATTCAGGCTGGCGTAGGGATCCTGGAAGATCATCTGAACGCGTGGCGGACCGAAGCTACCATCCAGGCGGCGGATATCGGCGAAGCGCAARCTGCCCTCGGTCGGGCGCTGCAGCCCGACGATCATGCGTGCCAGCGTCGATTTCCCGCAACCGGACTCGCCGACGATGCTGAAAGTGGTGCCACGCTGGACCGTGAACGAGATGTCCTCGACCGCCCTCAGCACACGGCGCGGCTCATGCGAAGCCAGACGGGACAGCCAGGGCGCCGAGACGTCGAAGCGGCACGACGCCGCCTTCACCTCGAGAATGGTTTCGGTTTCAGCCATGAACCAGCTCGCGCAAGGGGAAATGGCAGGCGGCGATATGGAGCCCCGCGCCCAGCGAAGGCCGCTCGTCGCGGCAGCGGTCGCGGCAAGAGCCGCACCGCGGATTGAAGGCGCAGCCMTTCGGAATGGCGTTCAGTCGCGGCATCGCACCGTCGATCTGGTTGAGATGGCGATGGCGCTCGTGCACGCTCGGGATCGAAGCCATCAGCCCGGCCGTATAGGGATGGCCGGGGTGGCGCGTCACATCCTTCACAGGGCCGACCTCGACGACCCGTCCGGCATACATCACCGCGACCCTGTCTGCGGTCTCGGCGATCACGCCCATGTCGTGTGTCACCAGCATGATCGCTGTGCCATGATCGCGGCAGAGCCGCTTGAGCAGGCTCATGATCTGCGCCTGAATCGAAACGTCGAGCGCCGTCGTCGGCTCGTCCGCGATGATCAGCTTGGGTTCGGCGCAGAGAGCCAGCGCGATCACCACACGCTGGCGCATGCCGCCCGAGAACTGATGCGGATAATGGTCAATCCGCGTTTCGGCGGCGGGAATGCCGACTTCCTTGAGAAGATGGAGCGCCCGTGCCCGCGCTTCGCCACGGCTGACCGGCAGATGCGCCATGATCGTCTCGACGATCTGATCCCCGACCCGGAGCAGTGGATGGAGCGAGGTCAGCGGATCCTGGAAGATCGCGCCGATCTCCTTGCCCCGCACCAGGCGCATCGCCTCGGCCGGGAGATTGTCGATGCGCCGGCCGTTGAGATGGATGCTGCCGCCTGCAACCCGGCCGGGCGGATCGAGCAGGCCGATCACCGCCGTACCGGTCAAGGATTTGCCCGCCCCCGACTCGCCGACGACGCCAAGTATCTCGCCTGGCGCGATCTCGAGCGAAACGCCGTCGAGCGCCGTCAGCGGGCCATGTCGGCCGTCGAAGACGACCTTGAGGTCCCGCACAGAGAGCAGCGACTGGGGCACGGCCATGGCGGTCATGTTCTCTCCTCCCCACGTTCGACCGGATAGCTTGACGAGAAGATCTCGGAAGCCGGCGGGTGGCCATGTGTCCGGCGCGGGTACTGCGCCATCACGCCTTCGAACTGTTTCTGCGCGCGCCGCTTGTCCGCAGCTTCGTCGACGCCCGGGATCTCGCGGTCCTCCATGACGAAGCGGCCGTCGATGATCACCGTCGCGAAGTCGCGGCCGTGTCCGGCGAGCAGCATAGTCTGGATCGGATCGATGACCTGGCCGAGATGTGGCCGGTCGAGATCGAAGACCGTGATATCGGCCCGCGAGCCGGGCTGGAGCCTGCCGAGATCCGGGCGGCCAAGCGCATCGGCACCGCCAATGGTCGCCGCGTCGTAATAGTCCTCGCTGCGCACGCCGGCCGAGCTGCCCGCCATGGTGCGGGCGAGGATCATGCCGACCTGCATGTTCATGATCATGTCCGGCGGGCTGGTATCGGTGCCGAGGCCGAGTTTCAGGCCCATCTCGCGATAGCGCCCGAAATGATCGATGGCATTGCCGTGGCGTCCGGAGACCAGCGGGCAATGCACGATGGTCGAACCGGCATCGCGGATGATCTCGAGATCGCGGCCAGGTCGGGAAATGTGCTTGCTGCCGGAGACATAGGTTCCGTGAGGCAGGAGCGTCCGCTCGGTCAGAAAGCCGAGCTTCTCCAGCCATTCCGGCGGGCTCATGCCGTGCTGCGCCAGCACGAGATCGTACTCGATCTTCGACTGGCAGCAATGCAGCCGCACCGGCACGCCAAGCGTCCGGCCGGCCTCCGCCGTGCGCCGAAGCAGTTCGGCAGTCGAGGTCTCGATCCGGTCCGGCGCGAGCATGGTGCGGACGAGTCCGCCGGCGGCGCCCTCAAAGCGCTCGCAGAAGGCGATCGCCTCTGCGAGCTCGGCAAGGCCGCGAGGCTCGTCATAAGCCGTCGTGATCCTGCCATCGGCCTCGACCACCTGGTTCCCGGTGCGGTAGGCCGGGCCGAGATAGGCGCGCAGGCCGAGTTTCGCCGCGGCTTCTGCCGCATCGGAGAACTCTTCCGGCGTCTCGCCCCATTGCCGGTAAAACAGCGAGGCGATCGGCAGCGCCGTGGTGATGCCATTGCGGATCAACGTCGCGAAGGCATGATGCTTCTGGAAGGCAAGCTCCTCCCGCGAATACATCTCAACCGGGCCGGCCTCGATATAGGAACGCGGCCAGACACGCCCCTTCTTCCAGGCCGGTTGGTTGTCATAGGCGAGGATGGTGGTGTCGAGATCGGAAAGCGCGTCGAGATCGACGAAGCCGGGCCCGATCAGCGCGTTGCCGTAATCGATCCGGCGCATGACCTCGCCGGGGAAGCGATGGCCGATGAAGACCACCTCGCCATTCTCGAAGACGATCTCGCCATTCTCGATGAGCCGATGCCGGCCGTCGCGGTGGCCGACGAGCCAGCGCGCGGTCAGCAGGAC
>NZ_JBFTZN010000120.1:0-16016 GCF_056406775.1 Allobosea sp. P1_A7 | reverse complement strand
GATCTGAAGCCGGCCTATATGCGCCAGCTCGTCGATTACCGGACCCGGGAGCAGCCCGGAACGATCGTCGTCGATCCCGAGGCACGCTTCCTCTATCTCGTGCAGGAGGGCGGTAAGGCGCTGCGCTACGGCGTCGGCGTCGGTAAGGAGGGGCTTGAATTCACCGGGACGGCGCGCGTCGAGCGCAAGGCGCAATGGCCGCGCTGGACGCCGACGCCGGACATGATCCGGCGAGAGCCCGGCCGCTATGCGAAATGGGCCGGCGGCATGGCAGGTGGCGCGAGCAATCCGCTCGGCGCCCGGGCGCTCTATCTGTTCAAGAACGGCAAGGACACGCTCTACCGCATCCACGGCACCAACGAGCCCTGGACGATCGGCGAGGCCGTCTCGTCAGGCTGCATTCGAATGATGAACCAGGACGTGATCGACCTGTATAATCGCGTTGCCGGCGGCTCCAGGGTGGTGGTGCTCTGACCGCGTGACGTGCCTCTTGCGGGTCTTCAATATACATTATATGATATTGTATATTGAAGACCCGCAAGAGGAGCGACGCCATGCCGACCGTCAGGATCAGCGACAGGCTCACCATTGGTGGCCAGCCTTCGCTTGCCGAGTTTGCGCAGCTCGCAGGCGAAGGCTTCGCGACGGTCGTCAACAACCGGCCCGATGGCGAGGAGGCCGGGCAGCCCGGCACCGAGGCCGAGGCGTCCGCCGCAGCTGAAGCCGGGATTGCCTATGCGCATATTCCCGTCACCGGGTCGACCATCACCGAGGCCAATGTGCGGGCATTCCAGAGAGCAGTCGCCTCCACATCCGGGCCGGTCTTCGCCCATTGCAAATCCGGAACGCGCGCGTTGACCCTGCACGCGCTGGGCGAGGTTCTCGACGGGCGCCTCGAGGCGGCGGATGTCCGGGCATTCGGCGAGCGGCTCGGCTTCGATCTCAAGGGCGCGCAGGCCTGGCTCGCTGCCCGAGCGCTGCCGGCCCGGCCCGAGGTMAAGGGGTTCTACGAGCCGCGCAGCGGCAGCATCCAGTATGTCGTCTCGGATCCTGCGACGAAGAGCTGTGCGATCATCGACCCGGTGCTCGACTATGACGAGAAATCCGGGGCGACCAGCACGGCGAGCGCCGATGCGCTCCTGTCGCATGTCGCGGCGCAGGGGCTGACCGTCGCGTGGATTCTCGACACCCATCCGCATGCCGACCATTTCTCAGCCGCGCATTATCTGAAGCAGAGGACCGGGGCGCCGACCGGCATCGGTGCGCATGTGGTCGAGGTGCAGAAGCTTTGGAAGAAGCTCTATAACTGCCCGGCGCTGCTGACCGATGGTTCGCAATGGGACCGGCTGTTTTCTCATGGCGACCATTTCAGGCTTGGCTCGATCGATGCGCATGTCCTGTTTTCGCCCGGCCATACGCTGGCCTCGATCACCTATGTGATCGGCGATGCCGCCTTCATCCATGACACGCTCTTCATGCCGGATTCCGGCAGCGCCCGGGCCGATTTCCCCGGCGGCAGCGCCACAGCGCTCTGGGCCTCGATCCAGGATATTCTGGCGATGCCTGACGAGACCCGGCTCTTCACCGGTCACGACTATCGGCCGGGCGGACGCGAGCCGCGCTGGGAGAGTACGGTCGCAGAGCAGAGGCGAGCGAACCCGCATGTCGCGGGGATGGACGAGGTGGGCTACGTCGCGCTGCGCGAGGCACGCGACAAGACATTGCCGATGCCAAAGCTGATCCTGCATGCGCTGCAGGTGAATATTCGGGGCGGGCGCCTGCCGGAGCCGGAAGACAACGGCCGGCGCTATCTCAAGATCCCGCTCGATGCGCTCGAAGGTGCCGTCTGGTGACCCTGTCGAGCGAGGTGACGAAGCCAGTCGATATGGCGGCCCGCGCGGACGAGGTCGCGGGACTGCTCAAGACGATGGCCCACCCGGCGCGGCTGATGCTTGCCTGCATGCTTGCCGAGGGAGAATACGCCGTCGGCGAACTGGAAAGCCGGCTCGGCATTCACCAGCCGACGCTCTCGCAACAGCTCACGGTGCTGCGGGAGGCGGGAATTGTCGAGACGCGGCGGGAGGGCAAGCAGATCTTCTATCGCCTGACGGCGGACAAGGCGGCGCTGCTGATCCGCGCGCTCTATGACATCTTCTGCGAGCCGGAGGCCCCGCAACCATGAGTTACTGGCCCTCGCTCTTCGGCGGCATGCTGATCGGGCTCTCTGCGGCGCTGCTGCTGCTTCTCAACGGTCGCATCGCCGGCATCAGCGGCATCGTGGGCCGGCTGGCGCAGGGCGCTCAGGTGCCGGCCAACGCCGCTTTCCTGATCGGGCTCCTGGCCGGTCCGGTTCTCTTCGCCATCGCCTTCGGCCGCTGGCCGCAGGTGACGATCGCGGCCTCCTTGCCGATCATCCTGATTGCGGGGCTGCTGGTCGGCTTCGGCACGCGGATGGGCTCGGGCTGCACATCGGGCCACGGCATCCTCGGGCTTGCGCGATTCTCCCGCCGTTCGATTGCCGCGACCGTCACCTTCCTGGTAGCCGGAATCGCTGCGGCCACCCTCATGAGGCTCGTCGGATGACACAGCGCTTGCCACGCCTGTTCGTCGCGCTTGTCGCTGGCGCCATGTTCGGCTTCGGCCTTGCGCTGTCGGGCATGCTCGATCCGGCCCGGGTCATCGGCTTCCTGGATATCGGGAGCGGTCATTGGGACCCGAGCCTCGCCTTCGTGCTCGGCGGCGCTCTTGCCGTTGCGCTCGGTGCGATGGCGCTGGTGCGGCGAATGAAGCGTCCCGTCCTCGACGATCATTTCCATATCCCGCCGCCCGGGCAGATCGACCGGCGGCTCATCCTCGGATCTGCTCTGTTCGGGCTCGGCTGGGGCATGGCCGGCTTCTGCCCGGGTCCGGCGATTGCCGCGCTTTCCATGGGGTTTCTGCCGGTCGTACTGTTCGTTGCGGCCATGCTGGCCGGCATGACGATTCATGACCGCTTCGTCGCCGCCGGGACTGCAGGCGGTTGATTCGATCCGTGTCAGTCCGGATCTGAGCCCTCAACCCAGCTTCGGATTCTTTGGCGCATGGAGTTTGTCCTGCCGCTCAAAGGGGCCGAGTGGCAGGGTCCGATCGCGGCGACTTCCTTGAGTGGCGCAGGCCCCGCGCCTGCGATCAGCGGCTCCGTCCGAATATCGCCACGCTTGTTACTCCCACTGGCCGATCTGCGGTGCCAAACTGCCTGACGATCAATGGCGAGCAATGAGCGCCAAATGGAAGCGTGTTGCGTCCTGAAGGTGCGGGAGATCGCCTAAACCAGGAGGTTTCAGAGGCCATGACACAATCAGCCGAGAGCGGACGGAAAGGCGGACAACCGGTCATGCGGACACCAGCGGTCGTACCGTCGCTGGCATGGGAGGAAGCCCGCAAGCAACTGCTCGTGAAGGAAAAAGCCCAGACCCTGGCCCGTGACGCCCTGGCCGCCGAGCGGCGGCGCATGCCGTGGACGGCCGTGACGAGTGCGTATGCGTTCGAGGGACCTGCGGGCAAAGCCAGCCTGCTCGACCTGTTCGACGGTCGGCGGCAGCTGATCGTCTACCGCGCCTTCTTCGAGCCGGGCGTTTTTGGCTGGCCGGACCATGCCTGCCGGGGCTGCTCCATGGTGGCCGACCAGGTTGCTCATCTCGCCCACCTGAACGCCCGCGACACCACCCTCGTCTTCGTCTCGCGTGCGCCGCAGGCGGATATCGCACGGCTCAAGGAGCGGATGGGCTGGACGATGCCCTGGTTCACCCTCACGGACGGTTTCGATGCCGATTTCGGCGTGGACGAATGGCACGGCACGAACGTGTTCTACCGTGACGGTGATCGGGTGTTTCGCACCTATTTCATCAATAACCGCGGCGACGAGCAGATGGGGAACACCTGGAACTATCTCGACATCACGCCGCTGGGCCGGCAGGAGGTCTGGGAGGACTCTCCCGCAGGCTATCCGCAGACGCCAACCTATAAGTGGTGGAACTGGCACGACAGCTACGTTGCCGACGCGGCGCCCGACAAAAAATGGGTCGAGGTGTCGGATGCCGGAGAGGCTGCCTTCCGGGACCGAAAGGCAGATCCAACGGCGTGAGCCGTGCCTCACGCCGTTTCCGAGTTCTGCCGGGAGAATTTTACGCCTGCGCTGCCATTGAGCGTTCAGGCGCCTGAAACGGTGTCCTGAACGTTGCAACGCGGTTCTGGCCGACGCGAGCCCTGCGGGTCTGGCCGGTCATGACATGGAGGTCGATGGCGCATCAGCGACGCAGATCGGCGAGGTCCGCCTCGATCACTGCGACCAAACCGGTGGGCAGCCAAAGGTACTGCATCTTGGCGCCAAGCTGAGAGTGCGCCGCCCTATCGACGAGAACGCTGCCGAAGCCCGGCTGTCCGGAAGGCGTAACTACGTCGGGGCCGCCGATCTCTTGCCAGGTTATGAAAAGCTGCTCCTGCCGAACCTCGGTGGAAACMGACACGGACCCGCTTTCGCTGGACAGCGCACCATACTTGACCGCATTGGTCGCCAGCTCATGAAAGATCAGCGCCAGCGCGGTCGCTGCACTCGGGCCGACCGCAGCATCCTCTCCTTGAATGGTCACGCGATCTGCGTGGCCCTCGCGATAAGGATCGAGCAGGCGTGACAGCAGCAGCGTCAATCCTCCGTCGCCGATCTCCTTGTCGACGACGAAGGCATGGGCGCGATGCAGGGCCTGGAACCGGCTCTGCAGTTTCTCGGCGAAGCCCTTGCTCGCCGGCTCGAAGCGGGCCGCCATCCGCACCAGACTGTTCACAACGGTGAAGATGTTGGCGATTCGATGCGAAAGCTCGCGGGCGATCAGCTCACGCTGCTCTTCGGCGCGGCGCCTTGCTGTAATGTCGATATGGGCCCCGACGAGGCGAACCGCGCCGCCATGCTCGTCTCTGGTGATTTCGGCCTTTGCGAGGATCCAGCGCGTCTGGCCGTCACTTGGCCTGATGATGCGATACTCGACTTCGTACTCGGTGGCAGGGCTTTTAACGGTGGCGAGGAAATGGCCCACGACACGCGCGCGGTCATCGGGATGAATCCGGGCAACCCAGGCCTCGTGGCTTTCATGGATCGCGTCCGGCGGTAATCCGTGGACGGCCAAATACTCTGGCGAGCGGACATTCTTGAATTCACCGTGGCGCAGGTCGACCTCCAGGCCGCCGATCTGCCCGATGCGTTGGATGCGTGCGAGCTCGGCTTCGCGGGCGCGAAGTTTGCTCTCGGCCGATTCACCTAGGTTGTTCAACATCTTGTCCCGGCTCAATCGGCGCAGGATCCTATATGTCGCCGTGCTTGACCACCCGCAATGTCATTGGACATGGCGTGGCAGCTTTCGCTGTGATCAGTTGGGAAAGCGGGGCTTCAGCGCGCGGGCCCGGCTCCTCCTCACAATCCCTGGCGGGCCTCGATCATGGTGCGTGACGCCTCGCGCAAATTCGCGCGCGWGGCGTCACGCGAATAKAACATGTGCCCGCCGGGAAGGACCTGCAGCTTGACGCGGGCAGGATCGCCCAAGGCAGGCAGTTGATCGAGAAGCAGCTTGGTCTCGAAATAGGGCGTGACGAGATCGGTGAACCCGTGTGCGACGATGACCTCGAGGCGGGGATCGAGCGCGAGCACATTGCGGAGCTCGCGGATGGATTCGCGGTCGCCGCGACCCTGGCCATAATTCCAGCGTCGGTTGACCTCTTCGTTCAAGAGGAAATAACGTCCTTCGGGCCGCCAATTCAGATCGTTTGCATAGTGACTGAGCATTGCGCTCGTCAGGGGAGCCGTGATCGCGCCCAGCACGGCGTCCGGCGCCCTGCCGCGCGCGGCTTCGGGATCGGGATCGAGGGCGGCGACGTTTCCGTCATAGGGACTGCCGACCAGCCCCTTGCTGCGGTCCAGTTCCCGCAAAAAGGTGCCGGTGTCGACCTTGCCGCCCATGCGCTCCACGAGAGCCCGGTCGAGCCCTGTCAGCGCTGAGACCCTGTCGGCCAGTCGTTTGGTCGCGTCGCTGTCGCGTGGCCCCTTCAGGAGATCGGCGAGATAGTCGCCGGCAGCATAGTTTTCGGCCTCTGCGAGCGTCTGGTGGGAGAGTTTGCCTTCGCGCTCCAGCTTCACCGCGGCCATCGCCGGGAGCGACACCACCCAGCGAAGCGGCGAGCTGCCGGCGTCGCGCTGGTAGGTGAAGTCGAGTACCGGGGAGAGCATCACGATGCCGGAGACGCCGACACCGTCGCCGGTCTGCAACTCGCTGGCGATCTTGGGGGCGCGGAACCCGCCATAGCTCTCGCCGACGAGGAATTTCGGCGAAGCGAGGCGGTCGTTCAGCCGCAGCCAGTTGGTGACGAAGCGTGAGAGCGACTTGTAGTCTCCCTCGACCGACCAGAGCAGCCCGCGTGCCTCATCGGTGCCGGCGGCGAAACGGCTGAATCCCGTGCCCACCGGGTCGATGAAGACGAGATCGGTGAAGTCGAGCCAGGTATCGGCATTGTCGACGACGAGGGGCGGCATGGACGGGGCGTCGCCCTGCCGGCCGAAAGGCAGCCGCTTCGGCCCCATCAGGCCGAGATTGAGATAGGCAGAGGCGGCACCAGGTCCGCCGTTGAAGGCAAATGTGACCGGGCGCGACGAGGCGGGGACGCCCTGACCACGGTCGAGCACATAGGCGATATAGGCGATTTCGGCGAGCTTGCGGCCGGACTGATCACTGACCGGCAGCGCGCCGGCCGTGGCCGTATAGCGCAGCGTACGGCCGGGCAGGGTCAATTCGTGACGCGTGACGGAAGGCGGCGGCAGGGCTACGCCCTGGCCGGTGACAGGGCGAGACTCCTGCCGATTTGCCTGCGCATCTGCTGGGCCCTGATCCCGCCGCGCCGGCGCAGTCTCCTGCGCTCGCGCCTGGTCCAGGAAAGCCAGAGGCGCTGAAATGGACAGCCCGGCAACGGCAAGTGCGAAAAGCGCGCGAAATCTCATGGCATGTCCCGAGGACGATCCCCAAGAACTTAAGCTGATCCAATGCGGAACATGCCATACATCTCGTATCACGAAGCCGTTAGGTTCCCTGGGCGAGGTCGCTTCGGTAGCGCATCTGCGTGATGATTGTCGGAGGTCTAATGGCTGTTGGATTGCCGACCATGCCGGCGTCCCAAGGGCGACTTGGCCACGCTGACTGGCTGAGCCGAACTGGTGCCCTGTCAAGATCTCGGGAACATGTTGGCGCTTCCGCCGTATAGGGTTTGACCTTATCGGAACCCCCGATCGATGAAGCTCACCGATCTGCACGTAATGGTCCTTATGGTGCTCGTACTCGGTGCGGCCCCTGTGTCGGCCTTGACGCCCGATCAGATCAACACGGCGACATTCGCGCGACCGATCCGTCAGGCGGCGAACGGGCCCGATCCCTTCATCGTGAAGGCTCAGGCCCTGCTCAGCCGGCGCAGCATCTCGCCCGGCGTGATCGATGGCGTCGATGGCGAGAACTTTCGCAAGGCGGTCGCGCAGTTCCGGCGCCAGGAGAGCCTAGGCGAAAGCGACGAGCTGGACGAGGTCGCGTGGCTCGGTCTCGGCGGCGATACCGATCAGGATGTCGTGGTCGAATACAAGCTGTCCGAAAAGGACACGGAATACAAATTCGCCGACGCCATTCCCCGGGACTACGCCAAGCAGGCCAGGATGAAGCGGCTCTCCTACACGAGCCCGCAGGAGATGCTCAGCGAGCGCTTTCACATGAGCGAAGGGCTATTGATGGCGCTTAATCCCGAGCAGCGCTTCACCAGCGCTGGCCGCGGAATTTACGTCATCTCTTCCGAACGCTCTCTCCAGAAGGGCGCTGCCAAACGGGTCGATGTCGTTAAGAGTACGGGCATGGTCGTCGCTTATGGCGATGGGGACACCATCCTTTCCAGCTATCCGGCAACAATCGGAAGCACTGACACGCCCTCTTTGAGCGGGCAGTACAGGGTCACGCGCATCGCGAGGAACCCGAGATACACCTACAATCCCGAGAAAAACTTCCGGCAGGGCAAGAACGATGAAACCCTCGTCCTTCCGCCCGGACCCAATGGACCGGTTGGAACCGTCTGGATCGCTTTGTCGGAACCGACATACGGCATACACGGCACGCCGGAACCCTCGCGGGTCAGCAAGACGACGTCGCATGGATGCGTGAGATTGACGAACTGGGATGCGGAGGAGCTGGCCGACCTCGTGCGCCCGGGTGTGCCGGTGCGATTCCTGGATTGAGGGCGGTGTCAGGTCGCCAGAGACGGCGAGTTCTCGCAGGGATCGCGCTAGCCATTTCTCTGTTCATGTTCGGCTTCGGGGCGCTGGCGCGCGACAGCCAGGCAAAAGTGCAAGGCGTTTCGCAATCGGATCCAGCACGCGTGCTCGCGCCGCTGCCTCCGCCGCGGCCGAGCAGATTGGCCCCGCAGGCTGACTCCACTGCAAACGGGAATTTGTTGGAACAGCGTGTTCCGGCAGTTCCATCGACCTGTATCAGGGCCTTCGAGGAGAGCGGGGGTTTCGTATTGCCCTCGCAGAACGGCGCAAGCACGGGGGAATGTGCGATCGAGGATCCGGTGACGTTCCAGCGCTTGACCATGCCCGACGGTTCCAGGATCGAGTTGGACAGCGCGATCACCGTGCGGTGCTCTCTTGCGCTCGAGGTTCTCGCCTGGATCCGCGACGATCTCGCTGCGCTGGCGAGGCAGGAGAACGCCCGGCTTGCGAAGCTGACAGGGGTCGGCGGATATGCCTGCCGGTCACGAAACGCCGATACAGGTGCGCCGATCAGTGAGCATGCGAGCGGCAACGCTCTCGATGTCGGCGGGTTGCTGATGCAGGATGGCCGCGCCGTGGCATTCGCGGGTCAGGAGCCTCTGTCCCGCTCAATGCGCGACGCGGTGCAGAAGAGCGTCTGCCAACGGTTCGCCACCGTGCTCGGCCCGGGAGCCGACAGTTCCCACAAGGACCATCTTCATCTCGACATGCGCCAGCGCTCGCGAGGGTTTCGCATTTGCCAGTGGACGGTCGAATGAAGAGCAGTCCTGTTCTCCCCCCAGTCAGCATGCCAGACGCCGTCGGCGGAATGCCGATGGCGACGCGCTGGCGCCATGGCTGACGGTCAAGCCGGGTTCGCCTTCGCAGGCGGCGCGGGTGCCGCTTCACCGTCCGACCGCTCCCAGCCGAAGACGCTCCGGCCACCATACTCGGCGGAGCGCAGTCTCTCCTCCGTGACATACTCATCCAACGTCGGACCGGAGACGACGCGCTCCAGGCGCCGGCTTTCCCGGTCCAGACGTGCGATGGCAGCGAGCCTGTCGTCCTGACCGAGTTTCGCCCGATCGATGGCGGATTTCAGCACCGCGATCGTCTGGTCGTAGACCTTGGTGGGCACGGCGAACGGCTGTCTGTCCTTGCCGCCATGGGCGAGAGAGAAGCGCGCAGGATCGGCGAACCGGCACGGCGCGCCATGGATCACTTCCGCGACCATCGCAAGCGAACGGACCGTGCGGGCGCCGACGCCGGGCACGAGCAGCAATTCCGAGAAATCGGCGGGGGCGCTGTCGGCGGCTGCGGCGAGCGCACCATGGAGCCGTCGCGCAATGACGTCCTTGGGCCTGACCTCGTGATGTGCCGGCATGACGAGATGAGGTAGGGAAAGCTGCGCCGGCGACAGGACCGGCGGCGCCCGGTCGCGCTCCAGCGCCGCAAATTCCCTCACGATCCCCGACGGTCCGATGTCGCGCAGCAGATCGATCTGGCCGTTGCGGGAGAGGGCGGCGCGCCTGTCGGTCAGATTGATGATGCTGCCCTGGTTCTTGCCATCGATGGCGGCATGTGGCGCCTCGACGAAACTGCCCAGCCCTTCAGACTGCCAGTGATAGCGCCGGGCGAGGCCGCCATCGCCATTCATGCCCTGCTGCACCACGACCCAATGGCCGTCATTCCCGACGAAGAAGCCATGGAGATAGAGGTCGAAGCCGTCCTGCACGGCGGCACTGTCGACCTTGGCGACCAGCCGGCTCGCGGTGGCGAGCGCCTGTCCGTCGAACCCGACCCTCGCTCCAATCTGTTCGAGCTCGGCCGGTGTCTCGCGCGAATGGCGGCCCCGCCCGCCACAGACATGCAGGCCCAGCTCGCCCGACAGCGGAGCCAGCCCACGCTTGAGCGCGCCTATCACGCTGGTGGTGATACCCGACGAGTGCCAGTCCATTCCCATCACCGCCCCGAAGGACTGGAACCAGAATGGATGCGCCAACCGCCGCAGCAACTCGTCGCGGCCATAATGATGGATGATCGCCGCGCAGATGACCGCGCCGAGCTGCGTCATGCGCCGACCGAGCCAGGCGGGCACGCGGCCATGGTGGAGCGGAAGGTCGGCGCTGCCGGATCGCCGGGTCATGGCGAAGTCTCGCGAACGAAAGAGGAACGCCTGATATAGCCCGGCCTGTCCCCGCTTTCTACAGAAGTTGATCCTCGTCGAGGCGGCTGGTCCTGTCGCTCCGTTGCGCCCGACCGCCGGTCGTCGCCGTRCACATCAAGATTCCGTTCAAATCCCGGCTATCTCGGCTGCAACCAACTTACCAATCCCCGGCAGGAAGCCGTCATCCTCTCCGATCGCTTCGCCCTGGGTGAAGACGGTCAGGATGAAGTCCTCGCCGCCAGGCAGGATGGCGCGCATCGTGTCGTGGCGGCGAAATTCGGCGCGTGCATCGCCCAGCCAGCGGGTCCGTCCGGCCTTGGACCAGATCCGCGAACCGTCCGGCAGGCCGCCGCCGAGATATCCGAGCAGTTGATAGGCGCCGCGGGCCCGGTCGGGACTTTCCTGGTCGCGAATGAGGTGGTCGCGCACCCGCTTCAGGCGAGCTTCCGGCAACAGCGAGGAGCCATAAAAGATCTCTGACATCAGACGCGCCATTGCGATCGGCGTCAGGCGGTTGTGGCCGATGGGAGAGAGATTGAGCCCGATTTTCTCGCGGCCGTAGCGCAAATCATCCATCAGCTTCTGGTCGAGATTGATGCCGACCAACTCGGACCAGCCCAAGCCGGCGAAGAAGCGGTTGATCTCCCGGCGGCGCTCGCACCAGTCGGCCAGGGCCTCCCCCTGCAGCAATGTGTCGCCGGTCGTGCCGGTGAGCAGGTCGATGATGTAGTTCGTTGCCGAATTGGACGACCAGAGGATCATGTCGCGCATCGCGCGGTCGAGTTCCTCATGCTCGGTCAACCGTCCCTCCGTGAGGGCCGCCTGCGCCGCGACGAGGTGAAAGACCTTGACCAAAGAGCATGGGTAGCTCCGCCAGTCGGCATGGCGGGCAGCTCCAACCGGTTTCTCACCAGCAGGCTGAGGGCGCAGCAGGACATAGGCGAACTGGTCCAGCGGGACACCACGTCCGGAATAGATCGAAGACGCATGGGCCTCGATGGCGCGGCCGATCCGCTGCAGTTCTGTATCGTCGCGAAAGAAGCTCATGATGTCCTCATGGCGCAGGCATCGGCCGCGCAGGAAAAGGTCAGCCCTTCGGGCGCAAGGCGGTGTCGACCCCCTCGCCGATCAGGGCGAAGGTCACACCGGTATAGATGATGGCGAGACCCGGGCAGGTCGCGATCCACCAGGCGTCGAACAGGAACTCGCGGCCGTCCGAGATCATCAGCCCCCATTCCGGTGTCGGCGGCTGGATGCCGAGGCCGAGGAAGCTAAGCGAGGTCACGGCCAGGATCGTCAGGACGACATCCGCCATTGCATAGACGATTGCCGGGGTCACGGCGTTGGGCAGGACATGCCTGGCAACGATGTGCCGGTCGGTACCGCCGAAACTGCGCGCTGCCTGCACGAATTCGAGTTCGCGCAGCACCAGCACCTCGCCACGGACAATGCGGGCAAACGAGATCCAGTTCACCAGCAGGAAGGCGAGATAGAGGTTGAATTCCCCGGGACCCAGCACGCCGACGATGGCGATCACCAGGACATGGAAGGGGAAGGCCCAGAAGATGTCGGTGATACGCATGATCACGGTATCGACGCGGCCACCGACATAGCCGGAGAGCGCACCGATCGCCGCGCCCAACATGGCCGGCGCCGCGACACAGATCAGTGCCACCCTCAGATCGACGAGACCGCCCGCCATGACCCGCGAGGCGACATCGCGCCCGAGATCGTCCGTGCCGAACCAGTGGCCGAGTGAGGGCGGCTGCAACGTATTGCCGTAGTCGATGAGGAAGGGATCATGCGGTGTCCAGACTTGCCCCAGCCCGACGAACAGGCTCAGCAGGGCGAGCATCACGAGGCCGATTGGCAGCGTCGGATTGAGGCGGCGCAGTCGCGTCATGGTTCAATCCAGCCTGATGCGCGGGTCGGCCAGCGCGTAGGCGATATCCGTCGCCAGGTTGATCAGGACCACGAGCACGGCAAAGACGATGGTCAGCCCCTGGATCATCGGGTARTCGCGGGCGAATATCGATTCAACGAAGAGCGAGCCGAGCCCGGGCAGGGCGAAGACCGTTTCGATCACGACCGTGCCACCGATGATCCAGCTCGTATGTGCGCCGAGCACCGAGATCGAGCTGATCAGGGCATTCGGCAGGACGTGCACGCGCATCGTGCGGTTGGTGCCATTACCCTTGGCCCGGGCCGTCGTGACATAATCCGAGCCGAGCACGTTCAGGATGCCGCTGCGCAGGCTGCGGATCGTCAGCGATGCCGTCGCGAGGGCAATCACCAGGGCGGGAAGCGTCAGATGATGCAGCCGCGAAAGAAAGCCGTCCCCGTACCCGGAGGTGGGGAACAGTGGCACCCAGATMGCCAGCATGACGACAAGGACCAGCCCCAGCCAGAATGAGGGGATGGCGAGCAGGATGGTGAAGACGAGTTTGATCAGGACATCCACCGGCTTGTCCCGCTCGACCGCCGAGAGCAGGGCAAGAGGAACGGTGAGGATGACGGCAATGATGGTTGAATAGGCGACGAGCCACAGCGTCGCCGGCAGGCGCTCGAGCACGAGTTCCGAGACCGCGCGGCCGTGCACCACCGAACGGCCGAGGGTCCCTGAACCGATATCGCCGAGGAACAGCCAATATTGCCGCCAGAGCGGCAGATCGAGCCCGAGGCGCTGTTTCAGCAGCGCAACTTCCTCAGGGCCGCCGCGCGCCCCGAGCAAGAGCGTTGCCGGATCCCCCGGCAGCGCGCGCAGCAGGAAGAAGCAGGCCAGCGTAATGCCAAGCAGCACCGGCACCAGCTGGAACAGCCGTTTGAAGATGTAACCGACCATGATGAGCTTCTGAAAGAAGAGGCGGCCCTGCGGGGCCGCCGGCGCTTCACTTCAGCTTGACGTCCTCCAGGCGGAAATTGGAGGTCGGAAGCACTTCGAAGCCTTCGACATTGCTGCGATAGGCGTAGGACGTGCCGGGATAGAACAGGAAGACCGACGGCGCGCCCTCATGCGCGAGCTTGATCATCTCCTTGAACATCCCACCGCGCTCCGGACCATCGGCCGTGACGCGCTCCTTTTCGTAGAGCTCGTTGACCCGCTCGCTCTTCCATTCCGTGTGGTAGGCATTGGCGCGCTCGGGATTGACGATCAGGAAGCCGGCGAGTTGATCAGGATCGATCGTGTCGCTCGAGGCATAGGAAACCGCCATCTCGTAATCGCCCGCCTTGGTGGTCGACCAATGCGTGCCGCCTTCGACCAGCTTGATCTCGGCCGTCACCCCGACCTGCGCCAGAGCGCTTTGCATCGCCTGTCCGAGCTGGCGGTGCAGCGGACGTCCCGAGTGGATCAACAGCGAGGTCTTGAAGCCGTCCGCATAGCCGGCTTCCTTCAGCAGGGCTTTCGCCTTGGCGACATCGTGGGAATAGGGCTTCAGCGTCGCATCGGCATAGGCCATGGGCGGCATCGGCGAGTTCGCGACCTTGCCGGTTCCATAGAGCAGCGCCTTGACCAGGCCTTCCTTGTCGACGGCATAGTTCAGCGCCTGACGGACACGGACATCGTCGAAGGGCTTCTTCTTCGTGTTCATCATCACGAAGTCGCTGCGCAGGACATCGGCAACAGCAGTCTTGATCGCGCCCGAACGGCTGAGGCTCTGCAACTGGTTGAGCGGGATTTCCAAGGCGACGTCGATCTCACCAGCCTGCAGTTTCAGGACGCGGCTGTTGCCTTCGGGAATGACAAGGAGCTCGGCGCCGTCGAGGTCGGGCTTGCCGGCCTGCCAGTAGGATGCGTTCTTCTTCAGCGAAAGACCCTGGCCCTTATTCCATGCTGCAACCGTAAAGGGGCCCGAGCCGATCGGCTTTTCGAAGAAGCGGTCGGGCGCCGCCTCGAAAGCCCTTTGCGGCAGGATGGCGGAAGAGAACAAGGCCAGGTTGTTCAGAAGCGGCGTGAAGGTCTTCTTGAGCGTGAGGATCACCGTGCGCTGATCCGGCGTCTCGATCGTCTCGATGCCCGAAAAGAAGCGCTTCCAGTTGCTCGCATCGCTGCCGGCCCGCTTCAGTGAGAACGCCACATCTGCGGACGTGACCGGGGTACCGTCGGAGAATTTCGCTTCGCGCAGCTTGAATGTGTAGGTCGTGCCGTCGGCACTGACCTGCCAGCTCTCGGCAAGGCCAGGCTCGAGCTTGGTGGCATCCTTGCTCGGGCGGAGCAGTGTGTCGAAAATCAGCAGTTGCGCGA
Source organism: Allobosea sp. P1_A7 (assembly GCF_056406775.1). Classification (NCBI taxonomy): domain Bacteria; kingdom Pseudomonadati; phylum Pseudomonadota; class Alphaproteobacteria; order Hyphomicrobiales; family Alloboseaceae; genus Allobosea; species Allobosea sp. P1_A7. The sequence continues at coordinate 1,304 of NZ_JBFTZN010000120.1, read as the reverse complement.
AGATCGAAGCGTTGTCGCTGGTGGCGATCGGATCGAGCGAGACGAGATCCTGCGTCTGCGCCAGTCTCAACATACCCTTGGCAAGGGCGGGGGAAGCAAGGCCGCCCATCACAGGCGTCATCACGGCGAGCGCAAGCGCGGCAGCCGAAACCATCGAACGAAATCTGGTCATCGCGATCCCCTGTGGTGCCGGTTCTATGCCGACAACGGCCGGCATCCTTTCATGGGCCTCCTAGTCTTGCTAATGAAAGATTTGGCAAGATCTTCAACCAGTTGGAATAGGGTGCGTCATGAAGCTCTCCTCACTGCAGGTCCTCGACGCCTTCGTCCGGCTCGGCGGGACCGGTGAGGCGGCGCAAGGGCTAGAGATGAGCCAGTCCGCCGTGATCAAGGCGTTGAGGCTTGCCGAGTTCGAACTCGGCTTGAACCTCGTCACGACCTTGCAGGGCCGCTTGATGCCGACGCCTGAGGCGCAGGCCCTGACCCAGCGGGCGCAGCCGGCTTTCGCGGCGCTCAGGCGGGCTCGCCATGAGGCCGACATGATGCGGGTCGGCATGGTCGACCGCCTCCGGATCGTGACGGTGCCGGGACTGGCCCACAGCATCCTGCCGCCCGCGATCACGGCAGCCCGACGCGCCATCGGCGATGCGGCACCTGTCGAGATCATGTTCGATCATGTCGCCGCCCATCTGGCGGCGGGAGATGCCGATCTCGCAATCACCTACGGGCCCCTGCCGAACGAAGGGCTGCGGAATATCACGCTGCAGGAAAGTCCGCTTGTCTGCGTGTTTTTTCAGACAGATCCATTGGCTGCGCGAGACGAAATCGGCCTCGAGGACCTCGCGGGGCGTCGACTGATCAGCTATGGGCCGGATGGTTTCAGCAGCGCCGACAGTTTCCAGCAGGCTCTGACCAAAGCGGGCCTTGCACCGCGGATCTCGATCACCGTCCGTCATACCGACTCGGCTTGCCATCTCGTGCGCGAGGGCTGCGGCGTCGCCATCGTTGATGGTTTCGTGATCAGCAGCGGATTGACCGAGGGGCTGGCCGTGCGGCCGCTGCGCGCGAGCCCGGCCGTCATCGCCTATGCGCATCATCGGGAAGGCTCCCACCTGCAGCACTCCGGGCAGGTCCTGCTCGCCTGCTTGATRGAGCGCGCCCCATGAGCGAACTCACGCCGACCCAGGCCGGCATCCTGCTTGCGGTGCATCGCTTGGGCACGACGATTGAGGCCGCACGTGCGTTCAACCTGACGCAATCGGCCATCAGCAAGATCGTGGCGAGGAGTGAAGCAAGCCTTGGTG